>JAKAZS010000081.1 GCA_021815785.1 bacterium | reverse complement strand
CTCATTCCCATATATATGTTGTTTTTCGTTTGTTAAAAATTCTTACTTATTTGGTAGCTGCATCTCAACGTTGTTTGGGTTAGTGAACTAACTGCATTGGCTTTGAAATTAACTACACCACCACCAAAATATATTCCCACACCTATGACTCAAGCTGTTTCTATACCAGGCTTGCCATCATACCCAGGCAAACCGGTTTTTGACGGTGGTGACGCATATAACAAAGATCCTAATGGAACCAGATATATTATGCACTTAGAAACCAAGGATAAGCCCATTATTGTCTTTAATTGGTATATGAACGTTTTGAATCCACCACAGTGGAAAGTTTTAACTAGTAAAAATGGGCTTGTATCCGCTGTCGATCAAAATGGTGGTCATGTGACCATCCACGTAAGACAATTTGGTAAAAAAACCAGAATAAATATTTATTATACGCCACCAATTACCAAGCCCGGGTAATATTTAAAGTAATAATTGATACAGTACAAATAAAGGGTTAATGTTAAATTTATGAGCATTAATCCTTTATTTATAGTAAAATTCTTTCTTTGCATGATTGCTAGCGTTAAGGCTAATGTTAAATACTTTAGTCTTTTATACCTGAAATATTTTCTTGTATTGTCTCGTTAACAAAAAATAGAAGTTTAAAGTTAAATTCATCAAGACTAACCAAATATTTTCATTGTTAAGTAATTCAAAGTAAAGATTAAAGAAATCTCATAATTTACATTAATTTTTAATTTTTTTTAACATTAAATAATTTAAATGTGGAATAATTGTAATATATTAGTTTTATTTAATATTCGTAAAAGATAAAAGGAAACTCTAATAAGAACTTGGAAAAAGGAGTTGAAAAATATGAAAGAAATTCGTAATAAGCATGGCTCAACGTTAAGTCTGGTAGCTGTATGCTTAATCGTATTAGTAATACTAGGAGTGGCCTTTTATTACTTTTCCCGTATGTTTGGTGGTGGTAAAGAAGTCGGTGATGGTGTTGATGGTGGCGCTATTGGAGTAGCCAGGCATGCCAGCAAACAAATTGGCTTTAATTTAACAGCAACCGGAACATCGGATCCAAATGATATTCAACAGTTTTTACCATTAACGGATCCTCCGGTAGCTATAAATAATGGTTCAACCAGTATAAGTGTACTTACTTATAATCGCTTAGTTGCTCAAGCTATGCTGGTTAGTTTAAATGCTGCTTCAATGCATACTACCCAAGCCTCAACTAATGCAGGTAAAGTATGGAATTCAGTAAAATATGTCGGGCAACAATTAACAACGCAATTAAATAATGCTAGTTATTTTGCTAATTCATTTAATATAATTGCTAACCAAAGTAATACTTCCTTGTTAGGTATGAAAAATAATAATCCAATTACTTATAATAGCAGTCAATTTAAAACTGGTTATATGCGAAAGGGATTAGCTTCCAATATTTACATTCCCCAAGATTTAATTAACAATTTTAGTAGTACTAATCCAGCTGATGATTTTTCGGGTATGGGTTCTACGGTAACGTCATTGTCGGGAATGTTAACAACATCTGCCGGTAACAATAATTCAGGCAGTTTAACTTTTCCTGTAGGTAGTTCAGCTTATGGCATTACCATAACTGGAGCTCCAGCAACAGCTAGTTCCGGATCTGGACCAGGGTTTTTAGCTGGCTATGCAAACGTTCCTTCAACATTATGCCCAATAGCTAATTTTCCAGCTTTGGTTCCAGTAGTTCCTGGTGTTCCCCCACATTTGGTATCAAAAATAGAATTTCAGACTCAATCAGCTAGCTCACCTGTTTCTGGTGCCTTAACTGCGGTGATTCCCCCCAATGCCTATCAAGCTGGCGGGACAGCTAATCAAAATGTTGCTAATAGTACAACCAATTCAATCGCTAATTCAATAGCCTGTTCTGTAGTTGGTTGTCCAACATCCAATATTAGTGGTGTTAATGGCAGTAATTTTAATACGGCTTTACTTACAGCAACTATCCCAACGGGAGCAACCAGTAATATTCAGACTTTAGCTGGCCAATACCCCATGCAAATTCCTGGTGGCTATATAAGGTTGGATAATATTGGTGGTTTATCACCACCACCAGGTGATATGGTCACTAATGGAGCCCTAGATATATTTAACAATCAATTATATGGTGGTAATGGTATTGCGCAAGCGAACCTTGATGCTACCGGTAATGGTGTGTTTTCATCGAGCGCTGCTGGACCAACTATAATTCAATCCTGGGCTACCTATAATGCTTATGTAGCAGCTTCTCCACCAGCTACTCCAGTTATTCCGGGAACACCTGGAACTCCAGCATCCGCTGGCCCTCCAGCCGTAGCTGCCGTACCAGCAACTCCACCTACTGGAGGCATACCTATTAATTATTATCCACCTGATAGTAATGCTAAATTTATGGTAGCTGGTGTATCCGTTCCAGCTAGTACATATTACCCACCAACAATTTTAGGTAGTATGGCTAGCCAAGGTAGTATCGATTCTAGTACTGGTTTCCCGTATTTAGTTTATGCTACAACATCAGGCGGAGCCGCTGCTACTATGCCTCAAATTCAAGCTATAACTGCACTTTTAGCTTCTTGTAGTGTTGCTGGAGGAAGTTATCCAGCTGGCGGCCCAACCCCATCAGTTTGTGGTACTCAGATACCTACTTGGCAAAATTATTATTCAAGTTCTAGTAGTGGTGGAAGTACTTCTGGTAATAATTATAATGCAGTTGAGTATTTAAAAGGTTATCTTTTAGTTCAAAGAGGTCCTGAATGTGGTAATGGTTTAAGAGGTGTATCGGTATCTAATACACCGGCTGGTAGTGGTGGAGCTTTAAATGGAACAGCTTCAGGAATGCATTTAACGCCAATGAATATGTCTGGTGCTGGTCTTCAAACACCGATGTCCCAACCAACCCAAAATAATAATAATTCACCTCAATATAGTTTACCGGGAAATCCGATCCAGTTATTAACAGCTGTCGGCAATCCAACTGGTAAATCTTTGGTATATACATCGCATGCTTCTACGGGATTTTCTGATCGGGTATCCTATAATGCAAAATCTAAAGGTTTCTTTGATTTTCTGAACTTTATGGAACCAGCTTATGCATCATTACCTGGAAGTGGACCAACAACAACTGTGAGTACTGTTTCAACGGGAGGTGCAACGTTAACACCCGGCACGGCTCTTTATAACATATATCAACGTTGTCGAGAAATTAAACCTGGTGTAACCCCTGAAGAAATTATTACAGCAATGGATACCGTTAATCCATTGGAAATGGGGAACTCAATGTATTTATATGTTAATCCGATTTCAGGAATGTTTGCCTGTGATGCTTTTGGACCAAAAAATTATTATCAAAGTTTCTCTAGTGCCTATAGTGATCAAAGTACGATTAATGCTAATATCATCGATGGCAATGTCCCTACTGGTAGTATTGCTGCAATAACTAGCCCATCTTCAGCTAGTCTATTAGCTAGCAGTCCAAGCGTTCAAAGTTCATTGGCTTCTACTGGTAACGCTGTATTATATCAAGCTGATACTTATTTAGTTGATACTCAAGCAACTCAAAATAACAGCAGTGATACTAAAACTGGATATGGCTACCCACCGCCACCTGGTATTAGTCAATATCTGGGTGATGCAAATTATCATTATATGCCATTTATGAATAGTGCTCAATTGACAGGAATGGATGCTGCGGTTTGGATACCATGTAGTGGTTATCATAATTTACTTGGCGTTGTTCAATTTCAAACGACTGTGCCAACAGGATCTAGTCCAGTTACTGTGGGTACTAGTAGTGGTACTAATCCAGCTCCTACGGTTACACCTGGACCAGGTGGTACATTCTCATCGCCTAATTAGTTAATTAATTTATGAGGTTAATAATGACAAAAAATAACATTTTGATTATTTTAATTATACTAATGAGTAATACCTTGTGGGTTCCACAAGGTATTACTCAAAATAATAATAATAAACCTAAATATAAGCAAAATTCTGGTCAATCAGTAAAACCACCGCCAGCAATTTATTTTCCTAAAACAATGAATCAACCAGTAAGTTTACCTAATGTACCAATATATCCTGGTAAACCTATTTTTAATGGTGGCGAAGCTTATACTAATAACCCCAATAGCAAAACTTATATCATGCATTATAAAGCTAAAGAACGTCCGGACATTGTTTTAAACTGGTATAAATCAGCTTTATCTCCACCTCAATGGAAGGTAAATACGGTGTCTGGAAATATGATTTCCGTAACGGATAGTAGTGGTGCCAAGTTATGCGTGCAGATTAATGCAGACGTTAAGGGGTGCAAATATGATTTGTTTTATAATTCTGGGTATCAGCAAAATTAATTAAACTATATTATTATAATTTCAATTATAAGTTCTAAAATAAAATGCCAGCAATTTTGCTGGCATTTTAATAATTAAAATTTTTAAGTAAAAAATATTTTGAAGAATAACGCAGTTTTTACTGGTAAAAAAATAAGTTTAAAGGTAATATTAAATATATTTATCCATAATTTCAGATAAAAAATGTTCAATTTCAAAATTTTCCTAATTGTTTTTATACTGGTTATAGCTATATTCTTAATTCTGGCTAAATCAGTTCAGGCTCAAGCATATAATAGCATTAAATTTGGGGATAATTGTGCTGTTAAAGGTCAAGTTGAGATAACGCTTGAACCGCTAGCAAATTTTAATTATAAAAGTAAGGCTGAAATATTAAACTTGCGGACAAATATTGTTAATCGCAATAGCAATTTATTAAATCAACAATATGTTCCTAGTACTGAAATTTTTGGTCAGGTTGTTGATAATAAGCCATGGTGGGGGGTCTGGGGGGCTTGTATTTATGGACCGGGGGACAAAAGTATAGATGGGCCAAGTGAAGAATCTCGGTTTATTTTAAATCCATTTTTACTTATTGGCGCCAATCCTAATAGCTGTGAAATTTTTGATGCTAATAGAATTACTCAAGTTGAATTAGAAAAAAAGGATTTTCCATTTTTTTGGAATCCGGTTGCTTTAACTTATAATCCTAGCCAGTCCTGGGCTAGAGTAATTTATGATGTAAGTAGTTTTAATAATGGTTTAAAAAAATACCGAAATCTTTTAAAGGATAATTATGAGGTTAGAAAATTTGGGTTGATTGCTTATAATGCCCGTGACTTAGGGTTTAATTATCTCCATGTAAGTACTTCTAAGTCAGTTAATGTAGTTAATTCGGCTAATCCAAAACAGCCTGTAGGGATAATTCAGATGATTCATTGTGGTGGTAGTTGTGGTTATAGTGGTGGTTGTAATAATATGAGTCCAGCCATACCAGATCTTGATCATTTGGAATTTTCTAGTTTACCGGCTCGATGCGTAATTTATTTATGGAAAAATAGCCCGGGTAATTTACAGCAAAAACCTGATTTTATGTTCATTCTGGACTTTATTTAAATCTTATTTACACATATATTAATACTTTTATACCAAGGAAGTCATAGATAAGGCTTACAAATCATCAAGTAATTTGCTGCAACTATATTTAAATATTTACTAATAAACTTATTACATTACGATAATGGCAATTTGATGTTCGTTGGCAAAGTCAATCATTTCATCTTTGTCTACAAGCATTGTTTCATTAGCGGTAACCGCTAATACCCCACCTTTATTTTTACCAATCATGGCTTTTAAAGTATTGACTCCACACGCTGGAACGTCAAATCTTGGATCATGGTTTAAACGGGCAACTTTAACAACAACCGGTGGTTTGTCCGTTAAATGAGAGGCTCGCCTAATAGCTTCATCGGTTCCTTCAATGGCTTCAATTGCTAAAATCATTAAGTCTTTAACGATAACTGTCTGACCAATATCCAGTCTAGCCAATTCTTTAGCAATGCGAATCCCATAGTTTATATCAGCTAATTCTTCATCACTAGGTGCTTTTTGGGTAAGCACGCCAATACTGGGAAATAATTTTTCTAAAAATTTAGTTTGACTGATAATTGTTGCACCATAATTTTCGACTAATTTGGCTACAGCTTGTTGGATATTATCATCACTAAAACTGGTTAATTTACTTAATTCTTGGATGGCAATCCAGTCAAGTTTGTAGATGTTTTTTAACAAATTTAATTTAGGTACTTTACCAATAAAGACTACTTCATTTACGCCTGATTCTTTAACCAAATTCATATTTCGACCAATTTGACCCGGAGTAATTTCATAAATTTTGTTGACATATGATTCTAAGCTATCTTTGGCAAGCTTGGATAAGGCAAAACCGGTAATTTCATACCCTTGTTCCTTAGCGGTTATGGCAACTTGAACTGGTAATTTACCTTCACCAGCAAATATTCCTAGTTTTTTTTGATTTGTTTCCATGTCTGTTTAAACTCGAGTAATTTGGATTTAATAATTAAGCATATAAAAGTAAATCATCACTAACAATTAATAAGGTTATTCATTTATAAGAGATTTAATTTTTTTTTCAAACTTATATAATATTATAATTGTAGTTAACGTTATAATATTAAATATAACTTATTTGCTTTGATCAATTTTAATTGTTGATTTATTAAAAAAAATATTAAAATTGAAAAAATACTAAAGATGAAAAAAAATATCCTTTTATTATTTATTGTTATTAATTTTATATCATCGGCATTGGCTCAGAACGATCCGAATTTGTCTCATTTTTACATGAGTCGACAACAAATAACTATTGAAGATAATTCACCAATTATCATTAATAAAACTGGCAATGTTAATAATCCAAATCAAGGCTCACTACCGGTTAATAGTCCAGTTAATTTGCCAAGAGCTTCTTGGCAGCAGTATTCGCCAAGTGTAACTAATTATAAACCTAATTTACCTAAAGTATATAATGGTGTGCCCCCTCAAGCGCCACCGGCTCCAGTAGTCAATAACCCTAAGGCTAACCTGGCTAAAGCCCAAACTTTAAAAAATAAGTCCGTAAAGCCAACTAATGTTGTAAAGACTTATAGTACTTATAAAGGTTATGGCGGGAAAGCCAGCGCCGTTACGACGCAAACTACCAATACGACCAGTCAATATGGGATGAATCAAACCAATAAACAGATAAATTCTAATGTTAATGGTAAGCTTTTACACTGGCGTCCCCAAACTAAAAATTATTAGTTTTATTTTGTATTAACGAAAATATTGAAAATAAATAACATTTTGCGTTATGCTATTTGAAATATAGCTAATATTTTAGTAGAATATAGCTAATGATGATAGTTGATTATCTGCCCGTAGCCCAGTTGGATAGAGCGCATGGCTACGAACCATGAGGTCGTAAGTTCGAGTCTTACCGGGCAGGCATATTTGCTATGGTTTAGGTTAGGTAAATTTTATTTTAAGCAAATCACTTAATTGTTTACTTTACAACTGTCTTTGTTCTCACTAATAGGCAGAATTACTTGTAAATTACTTGTTTTAAAGATAAAATGTAAATTGGTGATATTTTATTGAGGTGTATAAATCGAACATGGCTAAAATAAATTTTTATATTTTTGGTTTGTTTTTTTTTATTAATATAAATGCTGTTTTAGCTGATGATAATGTTCAGCCAAAAATTTCAGAGTTTACTTATGAAGTAAATACTAAGCCAAGTAAGCCACTGAATCCCGAAAATGTTCCGGATTTTGCACCAATAAAACGACTGAATCCAACTAAATCAGCGTCTGCAAATAATCCATCCGCTAATAATGATTCTGCTGATACACCTTTAAAAGCTGATGCGGCTACATCTAGTCTGCCCGTGGCCACTAGGTTAAAACTAATTCTCGAAACTAGTGTTAACGCTCGTAAAAGTAATCCGGGAGATATTTTTGAAGCGCATGTCAAAGATGATCTTTATCTTGGTCGTTATTTAATCCTGCCTCGTGGCTCACTAGTTCGTGGACGCGTTGTTGAAGTTACCAAGCCAAGACTTTTAAGTAGAGCAGCTCGTATTGGCCTTAAACTTGAACAAATAGATACTCCTACCGGTGAAATTATTCCTATGGATGCAACACTTGAATTTCGTAAAGGTCTAACTAATTCGCAAGGACAATTTGATCCAGGTACCAATTTTGGTACAGTTGTGGGATCTAATTTAAAAACGGTAACCGGTGGAAATTCAACTGGTGGAGCTAAGGGTGCTTTAATTGCTGCTAATATTGCGACTTTAGGTGCGCCGGCTGTAGCAACCTTGGTTGGTAGTTCGGCTTATGCCTTGTTTCGTTCGGGTGATAATGTGACTTTAAATCCTGGTCAGGAAATTGAAATCACTTTAACGAATGCCTTGGATTTGCAAATCAACTAAATTGTTTTTATACTTTTGACAATAGCTTTATGATATTATTATATAGTAAGCTAAAAATATTAAAATAATGAATTTTACTATGCAAAAATTTCGACCCCGTAAAGTTAAAGCTAGTTCTGTTGCTGAATTTGGACCAGCCGTAATGATTCTGTTTTTGGTTTTTATCTTTCCTTTAATAGATTTTATTGGAGTGATAACTGGTTATGCCACGGTCGAATTTATGACTCGAGATGTAGCTTCGCAAGTAGCTAAAACACTTGATTTTAGCCAAAATGCTGGAACTGGGTCAGCTACTAATACGGCTATTCAAGTATTATATAATCGCACCATTCAATTAAATAATTCTGGATTTGCTAGTTTTGCTAAAGCAATACCGCAAGCTGGTTATAATAATTGTGGAATGGATTTATACATTAATCAAATTCCTTCTACTGGGGCTGTTAGTACCGTTACTTCTTCAGCTAATCAGCCTTGGACATCTGGTAATATTGATCCTAATAATTATTTATATCAGTACGAAGTTAAATCTTATTATAATATTGGTCCTTTAATTTCAATGGCAGGATTTCCTCTTTTAAATAAAATTCCGGGTATTGGCCTTCCTATTTATTTTACTTCAAAGTCAGTAATGACAGTTGAGCATCCTGAAGGGCTTGATAATGGCAATAATTACGTTAATAATAATGGTATGACTGCAGGTATGCAAAGTCAAGGAAGTTCACCAGGCAATTCAGGTACATAGTTTAAAGTATCTGCCTTAAATTAAATCTATAAAATTTAATAATTTTGCTATTTCAAGTTAAGTTTTAGAAATTATACTCTAAAGTTATTGTTTAATGAGCTGTCAATAATTTTTAACTGTTATTCATTAAAATGGTCTTGAAATTTTTTAATTAATTTTTTATTGAGTTTTCTGATTGGTTCAGTTAATTTCCAAGATGCTGAATTATATAAATCATTTAAAGCTTTATCGCGTTTATCAATTTGTCGGTAACTTTTGAGTAATTCTTCTTGATGACTTAAAATTGTTTCGTCACGGGTATTAATTTCATTGTATAAATATAATAATACGGGATTTACAAATTGAGTCATGTTATTGAGCCAGTTATAGGCGTTAGTAAGGTTGGCAATTAATGTATCATAGTCATTTATATTATTTTGAACAAAGTCATAGATGTTAATGACTTGATTTTCTAAGGATGATCCCGATAATTTAACTATATTTGAGCTTTTATTGTGATAAAGGGATTCATCAATTTCTAATTTGACTGCATAATTATTGTGGCTAAAACTACTCAAATGATGTAAATCTAAATTGCTGCCAATTTTGGCAATAGCCATTTGGTAGTTTTGTATTATTTCAGCAAATGTTATATAGGCACAACTTGAATCCTTGATATAAGGCAATGGTTCTAGAACTGATTTAAGCCATAATAAATAGCTTATTTCATAATTCAATTTTTCGCGTACATAAAGCGATTGAGCAACTTCTAGAGGGTGTCTAATGATGGTAATATATTTGGCAGTGGTATTAAATTCAGGCAAAATATCCTGCCACATTGGTAAAAGCTTACACATACGTGGATCTTTAATCGCAAATATAGTTTCGTTATTAAATTCCTTTTGTAAAACTTCAAGAATTAAATTTTTACAAAATTGTGCTTCACTCGATTTTGTCCAATTTGCTGGTAGATTTAGAGGGTAGGACCAAGTCATGCCAAAATTATTTAAAAGGTCTTCGTGATAACGAATTATATCTTTATGTTCGAAAAAACCTTTAGGGTTATCTTTATTTGGCTCAATAAGGGATCGACCTAAGGGGATACCCATAAGATTAATCATTCTGGTTAAAAGTGAACTACCGCTTCGATGCATGGCTAAAACAATTATGGCGGTTTTACTTTGATTTAAATTCTTATTTCCGGGCGTATAATTTAACATTTTGGTATTGAATAGCGAAATTATATTTTGAGCTGTAATTTATGGGTATTAGCATAATTAAAATGATTAGATTTAAAGAAATTATTTAAATTATCGCTAATGTAAGGGATATTAATTTCAAGTAAATCAAAGTGTAAACGTTTAGCATGATTTAAGATTACCTGAAAAAGGTCCTGGTCGTAATTTAAATTGGGAAAATTTTCATTAATTATTAAATGGTTGATTGTCAAAACATTAGGGCTTTGCTCAAATGCACCAATTAGACCAATAAGCGTTTTATCGTCTTCAAGCAGTAACAAGGCTCCATTTTTAGCAAAATATTCGTTTTCAACGTTATTAATAGCCTTATATTCCTGATGGCTAAGATTTTTATCCAGGAAGAGATTAATCATTTTTTCATCTTGTCTGGTTGGAACTCTAATTTGCATTGTCATAACCTCGGTTGTTAAAAATTAAATTGATTTAAGTTAATTTGTTTCGACTTGATTTAACAGTAGTGTAAGGCCTGAATTAGAAAAATTAAGAAAAATTAATAGAGCACTTACGAAAATAATTCGTTCTTATATTTAGAGATTGTTTTTTTGAATTAAATGCATTATATAACCTTACCGCAATTTATTATTATACTGGGAATGTTGTTAAGTCTAAGTGCTTTTTCAACACTATATTTTCCGTTAGAAGTACTTTTTTATATATTTTTAATCCTTATATATATTATTTTGGGGTTTAGCTTTAAAAACAAATATAGTTTAATGACTTTTTTGATTTTAATTTTGTTTCACTTTAATTTTAAATTCTCATTACCTGACTTTTTTACTGATAAATTTAGGCGTAACCAAAATATTTACTTATACATTAAGCAGGCTAACTGTAAGAATAATATTGAAATTAAAGGTGTAATTGTCAATAAATTTATTAAAAGTGATAATATTTATTTGGTATTAAAAAGCAAGTCCGTAAATAATAATGCGCAAAATGTATATGGTTTAGTTTTACTTATAGATAAGTTAAATGATAATTTAAAGCAAATTGAAATTGGTGATAATGTATCGGTTTGCGGAAAAACTTTTGATAATCATCGAAATTTGCTTTCATTTGAGTCGAGTAGTCAACTTTACTTAAACTCGCAAAATATATTTTGTAGTGTTGATCTCACAAGAATTACTACTCTACCTAAATCATTTAATTATTATCAAATTTATAATTTTTTTAAAAATAAAATTGATGATTTGAGAGAAAGTATTCTATCTAATAATTTAAAAATTCTGCCAAATAAAGAAGCTATACTTTTAACAGCTATTGTTCTTGGTGATGTTGCTGTAGCAATTGATAATGATCTTAAAACTATATTTAGACAAGTTGGATTAACGCATATTTTAGCAGCTTCAGGCTTTAATTTAAGCATTATTGTAGTATCATTAAATTTTGTTTTACGCAATTTTATCAATTCACTATTATTTCGATATGTTTTTATTCTGGTTATTGCAGTTGTTTATAGTATTATGGCTGGCTCATCACCATCTATATCCCGAGCGTTATTAATGGTTGCTGTATTTTTATGGTTAAAACTATATTCAAGACGACCAAGTTTAATTGCCGTGGTTTTATTAGTTCTGATTGTAAATATAATTTTAAATCCATTATGTATATTTAATGTAGGTTTGCAATTATCTTATGGAGCTACAATTGGCTTAATTCATGGTGTTCATATAAATAAAAGAATCTGTAAATTTAAGATGAATAAATTGATTAAATGGTTTAGTGAAAATATTATGAGTATTATATTTGCTCAAATTTTAGTTTTTCCAATCATTATTTATAATTTTAATCAGTTTAATTTATTATTTATATTAGCTAATTTGTTAACTGCTCCACTGATAACTATAATTACAATTTTAGGCTTTTTATCGGCAATAGTATCAATTTTAATTTCGATATTTGCAAAATTATCTTTTATAAAATATATTTTTTGTATAGCTATATTAATCGTCAATTGGCTGAATTTTCCTTTTGTAGTTTTACTTAATAATATTGCTAAGTGTTTAAATACTTTTGAATTTGCTAAAATTCATATTGCATCGCCTGATCTTACAGTTGTTATAGCTTATTATTTAGTGATAGTAATA
>JAKAZS010000080.1 GCA_021815785.1 bacterium | reverse complement strand
GTTACTTTTTTTATTTGAACTAGGCTTATTTTTATATAGTCACAAATTCTGGTATCAAATTTTAATTAAATCTTGGCAGGACAATATTACAGTTCAACAAAAGCTTGACTTAAGCTTTTATGAGTCGTTTTCAAAATCACTGTTACAGTTTTATATTATTATTCCCTTAGCTCATCTGGTTTTACCCTTAATTTCTTTAACCTCAATTTTTATCAATACTTTGAAATGGCGAGGTTTAGTTTATAAAATTAATAAACCTCATGATATTAAGCTAATTACTAGTTAGGCATTTTTTTAACATTTATATTTTACAAATTTATGCAAGATCTTCAAATTATCGCCTATAATCCTTTTAACAGTAATACTTTTGCCTGTAAGGCTTTAGTTAGTACTGTACCAGGGCTTATTAAATGTAATCATGACGATTTCGATTTATTAAACTATCTTGATACCAATGCTAAATTAGTTGAAAAATCTTATTTTGCTTTAAATTCAGCTGCTAAATTAGCCGTAAGTGTTAAACAGTTAAATAATTATGGACTCATTAATTTAGAATTTGCCTGTGTTAAATGTCATCATGAAGATATTGTAAACAACACTATTTATTTACTTAAAGCAAAAGGGCAATATCATGGTTTAAGGGTTAATTTAAGTAATGCTTTAATCATGGCTAAAGTACTAGTTAAATTAAACAAGTTAATAACTGGTTCAGATGAAACTAAAGAGCAATTACTGGTTATTTGTCCTGATTTATTTGAATCTTATAATGAAGAAATTTTAGCTAAAGTTATTAAGCAAATTCATAAAATGGCCAATTGTAAAATTGCCTTAGAAGTTTGTTCAATTGATGAAATTAATAAGTGGCAGAATTCTGCAATTGATTATTTAATTGTTAAAGGCCATGAGTCAGCTGGCCATTCAAGTAATTTGACTACTTTCGTTTTTGCGCAAAAATTGGCTAACACCATTAAAAAGCCTTATTTTATTGAAGGTGGAATTGGTGAGAATACACTGTTTTCATTAATGCTAGCTAAGGCATCCGGTATTGTTTTAAATTCAGTTTTATCTTTATGTATAGAATCTAATGCACCGGTTAAATTAACTAATAAAATAGCTAATGCTGATGGCAGTGAAACCTATGCTGTTAATTTTAAGGATGATTTCTATTATCGTTATTTTAATGTTATGCCTAACCAGTATATAAATTTAAAATCTAACGATAGCTTACCTTGCGATCATGTTGATAAAAATAAACTCTCCACTCTATTAAGTACCAATAATATTGCTATTTTAGGCCAAGATATTGCTTTTGCTCAGCATTATTATGAAATTAGCCCAACCGTTTCAGGGGTAATTAACTACATTCTTAATGGTTATAAAATAACTTTTGCTGAACTTCAACAAACATTCCCCTTAAGTGTTAATAACGAATTAGCCAAGTTTCATAATACTAAATACCCGATAGTTCAAGGAGCTATGACTAGAGTTAGTGATACGTCGTTATTTGCTAAAGCAGTCAGTGATAATGGTGGCTTACCATTTTTAGCTTTGGCATTAATGCGTAAAAATGAAGTTGAAGAATTATTAAAATCTACTAAAAATACTTTGGCTAAAAATGCTTCATGGGGAGTAGGTCTTTTAGGCTTTATTCCTGCTCAAATTCAAAATGAACAGATTGAAATTATTTTAAAATACCGTCCCCCTTTTGCTCTTATAGCTGGAGGAAGACCTGATCAGGCTTTACAATTAGAAAATAATGGGATTAACACCTATTTACATATCCCATCGCCTAATCTCTTAAAAACATCTGTTGAGGCTAACTGTCGTAAATTCATCTTTGAAGGACAAGAATGTGGCGGGCATGTAGGACCAAGAACCAGTTTCGTTTTATGGCAGTCAATGATTCATGAATTAACCAAATTAATAAATCAAGGTTATGTTGGTTCTGAATTTTCGGTTATTTTAGCTGGTGGCATTCATGATGAATTGTCTTCAGCCATGGCAGCTTCAATTTTAGCTCCGTTACACAAGCTTAAAGTTAAAACTGGCGTATTAATGGGCACAGCCTATTTATATACAACTGAAGCGGTAGCAACTGGCGCTATAGTAGCTAATTTTCAAGAAAAAGCACTTGAATGTAACGAAACTATATTATTAGAAACAGCTAATGGTCACTCAATTAGGTGTATTAAGTCACCATACTTTAATTATTTTAAGTCTGTTAAACGTAAATTAAGTGGTGAATTAAAAACTAAAGAAGAAATTCGGCTTGAACTTGAATTAATGAATTTAGGTCGATTACGAATAGCCAGTAAAGGTTTAAACCGAAATCCGCAATCGGCAAAATTAGAACCGATATCGTTAGATCGTCAATGGCAAGATGGTATGTATATGATTGGCCAGGTTGCTAGTCTAAATAAAGAAATTATAAATATGGCCACACTTCATGACCGTGTTGGTAATGGTGGTTGTAATCTCATTAATGAATATTTTAAAAATAAGAATAATTTATCATTTAACAGCCCTGTTATTCAATTTAATTCTTTACCCGATGATACAAACGATAATGATATTGCTATAATTGGCATGTCAGCCAATTTTCCCAAGGCTAATAATGTAGAAAATTTCTGGCATAATATTTTAAATTATGTGGATGCTATTGAAGAAATTCCGCAAAATCATTTTAACTGGAAAAATTATTATAGTAGTAATAAAACTGAGCGCGACAAAATTTATTCTAAATGGGGTGGATTTTTAGATTACAGCGAATTTAATCCAAAATCATATGGGATTCCCCCTAAATCATTACCTTTTATCGATCCAGTCCAGTTAATGGCGTTGGATTTGGTCAGTAAGGCTTTAGTTGATGCTAATTATCATCAAGGTGTACCTGATAAAACTAAAACTTCTGTAATTGTTGCTCATGCTGGGCATGGTCCCATAACAGCTCTTTATTCATTGCGATCAATGTTGGAATGGAAATTACAGGATTTACCAAAAACGTTGAAGCAAAAAATTTATGATTCCTTGCCTGAATGGAATGAAGATGTATTTCCCGGGTATTTAAGTAATGTCATCGCAGGCAGAGTAGCTAACCGTTTCGATTTTAGTGGTATAAATTTTAGTATTGACGCAGCTTGTGCTTCATCGCTAGCTGGTTTATATACTGCTATTTTAGAATTAAGATCAAAAAATAGTGATTTAGTTATTCTTGCTGGTATCGATACTCACAATCAGCCTGGCGATTATTTGAGTTTTAGTAAAACCTTTGCGCTTTCACCTACTGGAAAATGTAAGACTTTTGATGCTAGTGCTGACGGTATTGTAATCAGTGAAGGGCTCGGGGTTATTGTACTGAAGCGACTTAGTGAAGCTGTCAAAGACGGTGATCGAATTTATGCGCGAATTAAAGGAATTGGTGGATCAAGTGATGGACGTGATTTAAGTTTGACGGCTCCGCGAATTGAAGGTCAAATATTGGCGCTGCAAAGAGCTTATACTGATGCTCACATTAGTCCAGGTGATATTCGAATGGTTGAAGCCCATGGCACAGGAACTGTAGCTGGTGATAAAGCTGAAATTGAGTCATTAAGTAAAGTATATAGGGTAAATTCAACTAAACGCAACTGTGCAATTGGATCGGTTAAAACAATGATTGGTCACACTAAAGCTGCAGCTGGTTTGGCATCGTTACTCAAAGTGTCTAAGTCTTTATATCATAAAGTTTTACCGGCTTCTTTGCATGTGACTCAACCAGTAATTAATTTTAAAGAAAGCAATTTTTATCTTAACACCAAAAATAAGCCATGGATAAGCGATAGTTTTAACTTAAAGTCTAATTATTCGGAAAATTCCCGTAAAGCTGCTATTAGTGCTTTTGGTTTTGGTGGCACTAATTATCATTGTATTTTAGAAGAACACAATGACAATATGGAAAATCAAAGCCCATTTAAATATTTAAATAATGAAATGTTTGTGTTTAAAGCATTATCTTTAAAGCAACTCCAAAAAAATATTGATAATTTTAAGCAAAAGTTATTGGATCTTAGTGAAAATAATCAAGATCAATTTGTCAATCTGGCTTATTGGACTTATCTTAAAACCCTGGAATTATCGGATTGCGAACTTAATAAACCAGTTTATAATGCCTGTATTATTGCTAATAACCATGTAACGCTTGATCGAAAAATCAATGAATTATTGATTAATTTGGATAAGCCTGAATATATTAACGTAAACCAGGGAATTTATTATAAAATTCAAACGGAACCACCAAAAATCGCTTTTTTATTTCCTGGACAAGGATCGCAGTATCCCAATATGTTAAGTGAATTAGTCCAGCAATTCCCCGTGGTGCGGAAAACTTTTGAACTTGGTAATTATTTATTACAGGATAGATTTGATACAGCTTTTAGTGATTTTATTTTTCCGGCTTCAGCCTTTAATAAAGATGATTTAAATGAACAAATTATAAAATTGTCTAATACCTTAATTGCTCAGCCGGCTATGGCTATAGCTGATCTGGGTAGTTTTAAATTAATGAAATTATTTAATGTAGTACCAAGTATGTTGGCAGGACATAGTTTTGGTGAATACATAGCTCTTAATGCAAGTTCAGTAATTGATGATATTGATCTGATAAATTTAAGCTATTCCCGAGGTAAAATATTAAGTGGCAATGAATCGCAAGGAATAATGGTTGCTTGTTTAGCTGATTATAAGGAGATTGCAAAACATATAAATAATCCCAATATCAGTATTGCTAATATTAATAGTCCAAATCAATGTATTCTAGCTGGACCTAATATTGATATTGACAATTTGATGAATAATTTAAAAGAATTTTCTTTTGCTAAGCTCAAGGTATCTCAGCCTTTTCATACTAAATTTATGGATTTTGCAACTAATGAATTTAGCTGTAAATTGGCGCAGTTAAACTTTCGTAATTCATCAGCGATACCAGTTTATAAAAATATTGATGCAAAAATTTATGAAAATGATGTCAGTTTAATTAAAAATGGTTTGGTTCAACATATAACAACACCAGTTAATTTTGTTGATTTAATCCAAGCAATGTATAAAGATGGTGGTAGAATATTTATTGAAATTGGTCCTAATAATGTTTTAACGAATCTGGTTAAAGCTATATTATCTAATGAGAATATTCAGGCTTTAGCAATTGATAATTTAAATCATGGTTCTATTTATCAGTTGCAGCATACGTTAGCTAATTTATTTGCTCATAATCATAATATTAAACTGGATTTAATGTATGAAAATCGCGTGAATAAAATTTTTAATATTACAGCTATTAAGCCAACTGCTAAAGCTGATTATTTAATAAATTCATTTGAATGTATTAAATCCACTGAATCACCAAAAATTAATAATTTTATTAATTTTGTTGAAGAAAATACTGTTAATAGTTTTAGTCAAATAAATATGGATAATAAAATGGATAGTCAAAAAAATCAAAGTAAACCAAATATTAATGAATTTGCTCACAATAATAAGGTATTACCTAATAATAACTTAGCTATAACAAATGATCTTAACCAGGTTATGCTTAATTATCAAAATTCAATGTTAGAAATTACCAAATCTTTTGTTGAATCGCAAAAATTGGTTATGCTGGCTTATCTTCAAAGCAAAAATCCTAATCATCCTGAATTAATTAAACAAATTAATGCTAATATTCATTCCGTTGTTCCAAATATTAAGGATGATCTCAATTTGGCTGTTAATACAAATGGCGATAATTTATTATTGTCTTCAGTTCGAGCAAATAATACAATTGAGCAAGTTCAAAGGCTTCAGCCGGTAAACGGCGATTTGGCAGCGGCGCCATACAATTTTAAAATATCACCAAACAATCATACTATTAATAATAATGGCAATAATGGTTTAAATATAATTAAAAATATTGATTTGTGTGGAAAATTTTTAGAAATTGTAAGTGACCGCACTGGGTATCCAATTGATATGCTTGAACCCCACTTGGATATCGAAGCCGATTTAGGTATAGATTCAATTAAACGTATTGAAATCTTAAATAATTTTCGTAAGGAATTGCCTGAATCTACCCAAAAATATCTTGAAAATAATATTGAAGAGTTAGCATCACTTAAAACTATTGATTCAATTACAGACTGGATTAAAAATTTGGATATTGGCACTGACCATAACCAGCATTCCTTAAATAATAATTTAAACGACAATATTCCAACAGAAGCTAAAACTTCCGGTGATTTAAAAAAAAAATCCCAGTCAGCAAAATCACTAGCTAATGATTACATTAATAATTTAAGCCGTTATATTTTAGAACCTGAAATCGTAGAAATTAATAATTTTAATTTCCATAAGGAATTTTCTGGTTTAACATTAGTATTTACTGATAATCCAAGACTTAAACCATTATTAAATAAAGCTTTTAATAATCAAGGTAAACTTGTCTTTATTGAAAATGATTCTAGCCTTAATGATACCTTGGTAACTAATGAGGATAATTTTAGTGGCTTTAAAGTGGATTTTAATAATGAATTAGCTTTAAATAAATTATATGAAGTAATTATTGACCAATATAAAGTTGTTAATAACATTTTTTATCTTAATGGTTTTCTGAATGCCTCTAATAATGATATTACTTTAGTTCAAAAACTATTTCTGGTTTTAAAAGTTTTTCAGCCTGCATTAATTAATTCCCTAAAACTAGGTCACCAACCATATTTATTAGCATTAAGCTTTCTGGGCAATGTTTATCAATTACTTGAATTAAACAATAATTTAGAAGCACCAATTATTAATTTTCAATCTGGTATTAGTCCAATTATCAAATCATTTGCTATGGAATTTGGCAATATTAAAGCAAAAATTATTGATATGAATGTTACTATCGATCTCACAAAGCTTGTTAATATTATTAGTAATGAAGTTAACTCATATGATGATGAGTTTGAAATAGCATATCATGACGATAAACGTTATAAAGTCAATAATGTTTTAGTTAAGGATCTTGTTACTAAAATACCTGAACCATTAAACGAAAATTCAACCATATTAGTTACTGGTGGTGCAAGGGGAATTACGGCGCAAATATTAAAAGCTATTGCCAAAAATTATGCACCGAAAATTGTTATTATCGGACGCAGTAACCTTGATTATGAAACCACTAAATTCAACCTAGAAAGATACCGTAACTTAAATACCGAAAAAGAAATAAAACTCAATTTAATTGATGAATGTAAGTCTGATGGTCTACCTTTAAATTTTATTGAAATTGAAAAAACAACTAAAGCTATTTTGAAAATTAAAGAAATTCAGAATAATTTGGCAGATATTAAACAATTTGCCCAAAGTGTAGAATATTATTGCATTGATTTGACCAGTGTAAGTTGCATGACTCAATTGCAGTCTTTAGCTGTTAATCATCCTTCAATTGATTTGATTATTCATGGAAGTGGTATTATCGAAGATGCTAAAATAAATCTTAAAACCCTTGATTCATTTACTAGGGTTATTAACACTAAAGTATTAAGTTTAGAAAATATTTTTAAATATATAAATACCAGTAGTTTAAAATCAATAATTTTATTTTCATCTATTGTTGGTCGATCTGGTAACAGTGCTCAATTAGATTATTGTGCTGCTAATGAGATTTTAAATAAAGCAACATATCAAATTGCAAAATCGAAAAATATTAATGCTAAATCAATTATGTGGGGACCCTGGTCGCTTGGAATGGCACGTAGTGAATTGATTTCTATATTTAACATGTATGGCTGGGATGTTATTAATATTGAGGATGGTGTTAATGCTTGTTTAGCTGAAATTATGAATTATGACAATAAAGAAGTTGTTTTGGTTAATGAGGTATCTCCTCATATCGAATTAAATTATCCATTAATTAAGCAAAGTCAGATTCTTTCAAATACACCAATGTCTTTTAGTATGGATAAAAATATTGATGTAGCTGAGCATATTTATCTGGAGAGCCATAAATTTGATAATATTCCGGTTATGCCATTTGCGGTTAGTCTGGCATTAATGAGTGAAATGGTAGTTAGCTTATTTCCTAATACTAAAATAGTCCAATACCGTAATTTTAAAATTCCCAGTGGGTTAGTTTTTAATACAAATGAAAAAAATATTAATTTAAGCAGTAAAGTACTTGGTAAAACCAAAGTTTATACAGATCTTTTGCTTAAACTAGCCGTTAATAGTAATAAGCATATTTTGAAAGATCATTTTGTTACTCAATGTAGAATAAATAATTTGAATAATTATTTTACTGCTAATAATCCGCTTAACTCAAATTTTAATTCAATAATTAATTTTGATCTTAATCAGAGTGAATTTATAAATAAAAAGTTACCGCCAAGTATCGCTAAGATTTACAATGATATGATGTTTCATGGTTCAGTATTTCAGGGTATCGAAGAAATTGATCATTTATCCGCTAAATTTGTTACTGGTGTTATAAAAGCTTCACGGCCAAATGATTGTTTATTATCTGCTAAAAGCGATGATTCGTGGCAATTTGATCCGATTGCATTTGACAGTGCAATGCAATTAGCTGGGGTATGGGCTTATGAATTTTTAAATTTAACAGTACTTCCTTCTGGTTTTGAATCTTTGACATTTTATCGTGATTTTAATGATACTAATTACTACGTTAAAGTTATTATTAATCCAGAAACCGAATTTTTAGAACTAAGCTGTAATCTATCAATATACAATATGAAAAAAGAATTAATTTTATATGTTCAAGGTTTAAAAGGTATAGGCAGTAAATCTTTAAGTAGGTTAGCTAAATCTAAAGCCAATAGTCATACACCAGGGAATGTTTTTTAGGTATTTATTCAGGTGATAAGTGATAATTTTCAAAACCAAATAGCAATTGTGGGAATGTCCTGTTTATTTCCAGGCTCCCAAAATTTAGACCAATTTTATAATAATATTATTAATGGTGTTTCTTCAATAGCGGATGTTTCCCAAAATGATTGGGATTATCCTAAGTTTTATGACAAAAATAATACTGACATAAGCAAAATTTACTGTAAACGTGGTGGTTTTATATCTGCTAACGCCTATTTTGATCCGCTTGAATTTGGTATTATGCCTAATTCAATCAATGGGTCTGATCCAGAGCATTTTTTAGCTTTAAAAGTTGCTAGTGAAGCTATTAAAGATACCAAAAGTGATATAAGTAAATATCGAACCAATGCCAATGTGTTTATTGCTCGAAATGGAGCGCCTGGAGCTGGAGCTATCAATTTAATTCAACATGGACAAACTTTAAATCAAGTAAACGATATTTTAAAGTCTTTAAATGTTGACAATAGCGATAAAATTTGTCAGGAATTAAAATTATCGCTTAATCCCTGTAATAACGATACTATTCCTGGAGTTATGCCAAATATTATTGCTGGACGCATTGCTTCTAAATTTGGTTTCCATGGTAAAACCTTAATCATTGATTCGGCATGCGCTTCGTCGTTAATTGCTTTAGAACTAGCTATTAATGATATTATGCTTGCAAAATCTGATATCGCTTTGGTTGGTGGTATTCATGTAAATTCATTCCCGTTTTATTATCAGATGTTTTGTGGTATTGGTGCTTTATCCCGTGATGAAACGATACGGCCATATGACGAAAATGCTAATGGTACATTGCTGGCTGATGGTTTAGGTATGATTGTCGTAAAACGCTTAAGTGACGCTATCAAAGATGGTGATAGAATTTATGCTACAGTTTTAGCTACTACTTCAACTAGTTCAGGTAATAGTGTTGGTATACTTGCCCCATCTGTTAGTGATGAAGTTAAGACGATGGCTAATGCCTATAGCCAAGCTAAGCTTGAGCCTAGTTCAATTGGCTTACTCGAAGGTCATGGCACTAGCACGAAAGCAGGCGATATTGCTGAATTAATGGCTATAAAAGAAGTGTTTACTGATCACAATTATTCAAATATTGCCTTGGGCTGTGTAAAATCTCAAATTGGTCATACGCAAGCTGCTAGTGGTATGGCTGGTTTAATTAAATCAGCGTTAGCTTTGTATCATAAAATTTTACCACCTACCTTAAATAATACCATTGCCAATAAAGCCATTGACTGGAATGAATTTCCTTGTTACCTTAATAAAGAATCCAAACCATGGGTTTCAGCTAAAGATAATTTGACCACAACTAAATTGGCCAATACCAGGCTCGCTGGTATAAATGCTTTTGGCTTTGGTGGAACGAACGCGCATACGATTCTTCGTGAATTTACCGATACTAAAGCTAAATTTCAATATTTAAATTCTTATCTTACCGAAATCGTTTTAATTACTGCTGTTAATATAAGTGAGTTAATAAATATTTTAACCATATTAACAATTCAATTAAATAATTTTTCTGATATTGACTTTAAACATATTGCCTATAGCCTTAACAAGCAGTATTTTAATGTAGAACATAAATATGGCATAGCCTATATTGCAAATGATATTCATGAATTTTTAGCGCAATTAGCTAAAACAACTGAATTGAATTGGAAAAATAATCTAGATACGCATATTTTAGCAAATCTTGAAAAATTAGGTATTTATGTGAAATTACCTCAAACTAAAGCTTCTGGTAAATTAGCTTATATTTTCCCTGGATTAGGTTCATCCTACAAAAATATGTTAAGCGATTTATTAATTCATTTTCCCCAATTAACTGATATCTTTGATTATGTTGATTTTATAGCCGTACAAAAGCAATCTTCAATTGTACCCAGCACTTATGTATATCCCAAAAGGTATAATAATTTAAACGATCAAGATTTAAGTATTGTGGATCCATCCGTAATTATTTTAATAATGGCCGAGTATGCTATTTTTAATTTATTGCGTAATCTGGGAATCCAACCAGCAGCGTTAGCTGGTGTAAGCACTGGTGAATATACTTGTGTTATGGCTGCTAACGGCTGTGCTCTAGAAGTTGCCATTCCTGTATTTTATGATTTAAGCTTAAGTTTAACCAGTAAATTGCGTAATTATTTACTAAACAATTTTAAAAGTGTTATTTTAGACGGTAATTATAATGATTCACTATCTATAGCGCGTCAGTATAATTTAAATTTAAATGCTAGTTTAGGCTGTAATCGGAATATTGTAACTGGTTCAAATCATGATATTACTACATTCATAAATAAGACTAAAATTGATTATCAGCTTTTAAAAAATCCGCTGGTTTTTCATATGCCGCAAATAAAAGATCTTCTTGATTTTAATGATTTACCTTTAAATGATCTTAAAATCACTTTACCCCAACTGCCAATTTGGTCTGCAGCGACTGCAAACGTTCAAAATAATAAAGAGCAGTTAATCAAGACAATAACCAGTGAATTATTATTTCAACCAATTAAATTCCAGCAAATGATTGAAAATATGGTAAATGATGGATTTACTACTTTTATTGAAGTTGGACCTAGAAACTTATCGGCTAGTTTTATAAATGGTTCTAACTTTGATTCAAATATAGTAGCTATTCCCAGTAATATTGCTAGTAAAAATGATATTACCCAAATTCAAGTTTTACTTGGTCAATTATTTAAATTAGATTATGATTTTAATGTTGATTATTTTTATGAAAATCGTAAATTAGATCTTATTGATTTTACTAATTATAAAATTAACAGCAAAGGTATTCTGTTGAATTTGCAATATCCGGAAATTAAATTTGCTAATGATTTTATTTCTCAAAATATTGATTTTAAACCAGAAACAATTATTTCAACTCAATATTTGCATAATCAGGCCACTAACGAGGATTTTATTAATTCTAATTTAAATGATGATAATATAGTCATTAATAATTATTTGGAAACCTTAAATAAATCTTATAAGATATTGTTAGATGCTCAAACTGAATCTATCCAAACCTTAATTAAAACAGCTACTCCAATCAATGATAATCAAGTTTTGCCAAATGATTTTCCCTTTCTCATAAATCTTCTAAATATTAATCAAACTGATTCTCAAATTGAATTTAGTCTATGTTTAAATAATGTTGATTTTCCTTTTATTGAAGATCATTGTATTGGTGGTGTTATTGATAATTTAGCTAATAAGGTTTATATTTTACCACTTATGGTAAGTTTAGAAATTTTAGCGCAAGCTAATGCCTATTTTACTAGTAATGATAGACCTAGTCAGATAAATGACATTAAAGCTCTTAAACGCATTAAAATTAATCATGACACAACTAATATATTTATTAAATGTAAACTTAGCGATAATGTAATCCATAGTAATATTTACTTATCAGCTAATAATTCTTCACGAATCGGTTCAAATTTAGTTAACGATTTGGATTTATTTGCTGAAGCAAATTTAGCTCTTAGTGCTACATTTGTTTATAATGAATTAAATAATAGTTTATTATTAAATTCACATTCGGATATTGATTCAACCAATAGTTTATTATCAAATGCATTTTTAGCCAATGACTCATCCTCTAAACATAGTTCATTATTCAGTCTGCATTCAGACAAGAAGTCAACCATCAATATTTTAGCTGATCCGGTTTTTATTAATAAAAAAAATTGTACAATTACTAATCTTTATGATTTAAATTCAATGTTTCATGGCCCTAAACTTCAGGCTACAAAATTAATTAATCAGGTTTATGAAAATGGAATTATTACAATTTTAGAAGCTCGCGAACATTATTCTTGGTTTAAGCAGCCTTTAGCTAATTCTCTTTATCGCGATTTGTTAATTAACCCATTATGCCTGGATAATGCTACTCAGGCAGCATTTTATTATTTAATCAACAATAAAGAAAAGGTGCAGGCCATTTTACTTGTTTATATAGATT
>JAKAZS010000009.1 GCA_021815785.1 bacterium | reverse complement strand
CATCTATATTAATGTTTCCATTGGCCGCTTCAAAAACGCTGTTTTGCGTACCAGTAATGTCAAGCGTATTAGCGTTGGCTATATTAATGTTGCCAAGACCAGCTTCGACGGTAGCCGAATTATATATGGTAGATGCATTAATATTGACGCCATTGGCGCCATAAATTCCGCCTTCGTTAATAAGTTCGTGCGCGGTAAGGCCTAAAACACCGTTAGCCGATATTTGCGCTCCGCTTTCATTTAATATATTGTTGGCGGTTAAATTACCGCTGCCAGAAAATACTATATCGCCATAGTTGGCAAGGTTTCCGGTTAGTGTTAATGCTTTAGAGTTGTCAACAAGGGTCACACCGCTAGCAACCTGTAAATTGTTTACAGTATTGCCTAGTGAGCTTGCGTTTAAACTACCACCGGTAGCTTGGCCTAAGGCATCAAGCACTAAAGACTGGTGATTGGTTGCCAATACCTGGCTTACAGCTAAGGCTTCTGATGGCGTAACAGCCTGGTTGCTGAAAACTTCAACATTGTGGTTACCAGCCGATATTGTAACTTCATGGCTTAATTGACCTACGTTTACGCTGTGAAGAACCGAGTTTAGGTCTAAGCTTGAGTTAACGACACTGTGTAGGATATTAGCAATTTCGACAGTAGGATTGACAACGGATGGATTAATCGTAGCAACAGCATGGGCAGCAGCAGTAACGTAGTTAGGAGCTTCTACGTTATGATGATGGCTGGCGTTGGCGGCTGATAAAGCAGAACCAGCGTTACTGGCGCTAATTTCGTTAGCTAGTACGGAACTAGCTTGACTTAGCGGGAACATAACCGCAAACAAAGCGACCATAAGCTTTTTGGTTATCGATCGGCTTGCACTAACCCGCCTTTGCCGCGAATTGTCGACCTTTGGTGGAGTTTTGGCTATAGCTAACGTCGCTATATCTTGAACTACCGTATTGGCCGTGCTGTTGGCGTTAATAGCCGTAGCCTGCGTTGGGGTTTTGCTGTTGAATTGCATATTTTTTTGCTCCTACACGAAAAAAATGTTCTGAACTAAGTCCGCAGTTGTGTTAAATAACCTGCAAGAATTTGAATAATAATAATAGATATTTAAGTCCAGTAAACTTAAAAGAATTTTAACGGAAATTACTAATTACAACTGAAAGTTTCTTGAAAGCTACAATTAAATAGGAAATTAACTATTTAAAAAAATTAATGCTTATATACTTTTAATTTACTTCTACGGAACATGTAACATTTTTTTAATACATAACCATCACAAACTACCATACAGAAGTACGGTAAAATACTTCTTTTAGCAAAACAGTATCTATTTAGTGGTATTACCCCAGTTTTTAGTGTTAGCATAGGTAATTAAATTACCATAATAGTTTTCATCAAGATTGGATAAATTCGGCTTGTAACGGCCAATAACTTCGTACAAGTTACGCATTTTAATTTGAATATTTTCATTTAAAAGCTTACGTAACGTAGGCTGTATACCAAGATTGTCATAATCAGATTTAATAGCTTTACTAAAACCAACCGCTTTAGCAAGCGTATTAATCCATTCTTCATTAAGTAAAGCCTGCGTAGGAACCAAATTACAAATTTTAGGAGCAATTGGATCATTAATATAATTTACCAACAAGAAGGTCAAAACATCTACTGGCAACCAATTCAAACAGGCATGCGGATTGTAGTTAAGATTAAGCGATCCATTAACCGAGTGAGCCATGGTATCACTATGACTATTTTTCAATATGATCATCTGATGAATTAATGAATATAATCCAGTGAAATTAGTAGTTTGACCATTATGGCTATCACCAAGAATTAAAGGTATTCTAATTAGATACCAGTTAGCAAACTTATTGCGTTTTACCAACTCATTTTCATAAGACTGACATACTGCTTCAAAAGCAGTTTCAGGCTTACGTTTAACATAACCAATATCTTCTAATACCGTTCCATCTTCTTCCTGAACAGCAGACCAAATTGATGATATAAAATATACCGGAATCTGTTTAAATAAATTAGCCAATTTACAAAATTCATCAATAGACCAGGGGGCACGTGGAAGTTTTGCTTCATCAAAATGTGGTGGTAATCCACAAAAAATTACGGCCGAATAATTATTATTTGAATTTATGGAATTAGAATCAACAACTTTAATACAGTCATCAAAGTTTTCATCCTTAATTTCATCAAGGAAATTAAGCTTTAAAGCTGTTTTTAAACCGGCCTTTAAATTTAATGGGGTCATTAAATTTAAAAAAGACTTGCCCACAAAATGCACTTCCCAACCAGACTTGGCCATAGCAATCGCTACAGGTATCGAGAAACTGGTGGCTGGGCCCCAAATTAAAATCTTATTTTTTTTTGGCATTAACTGTAGCTCCTTATGGCAATATTTTCGATAAAATAATTAGGTATCAATTCTAATTATTTATAATGACAATATCGGTTTTAGCCATTTTGTCTCCCAATCTAACTGTATTATTTAAAATGAAAGCTTTATAGCTTTCCGATAACACTACAACAGCAAAATATAAAGCTCCAGCATATACTACTATGGTAGTTATAATATTCATAGTTACGGCATTTTTAATAAATAGCGTTAATATTGGTACAAGAACGTCGTAGATTAACAATGGAAAAACCAATACCAGATTACGAATAATTGATTGTTTGTACGAAATTATGCCAGCATTACCAGAATCTACAACTTGAATACCTAAGAAATTTTTGCCAATTCCTTTACCGGCAAATAAAGCATCTTTAACTAAAAAACAGCCCAAAAATACTACGGGCCAGGAAAAGACTCTATTAATAAACGGGATAATCGAAACAATTAATGATACAAAAAAACAAACCATTAAATCGATAATTAAGGCAACTAGCCTTTTGGATTTAAGACTTTTAATATCAGTTGTCAACTCGCTATCTTCCATTTACCTTGTTTACTCTTTAAATCTACGACTAATTGATTAAATATAAAACATAACTTTACTATAAACATAGTATGCATAATTTTCTTAAAGTATACCTTAATTATAAAATTTATTGAATATTCTATATGTGGCAAGTGCGGCGCCATAACCATTGTCAATATTTACAACCGTAAGACCATTAGCACAGCTGTTTAGCATACTTAACAACGCGGCCACACCGGTAAAATTAGCACCATAGCCAACAGATGTGGGGATGGCAATTATCGGACAGGCAACCAGGCCAGCTATTACACTAGCTAAGGCGGCGTCCATACCACAAACAGCAATTATCACTTGACAAAGTCTAATTTCTTCAAGATTACTCAACAGTCTTGACAATCCAGCTACGCCAATATCATAAAATTTGACCGTATTAATTCCTAAAGCCTGCAAAAAAACGAACGCCTCTTCACTGACACTAATGTCGCTAGTTCCAGCAGTTATTAAACCAACGGTAAAGGTTTTCGGGCATTGATTGGCTAATTCGCTACTTGATTTAGGTAAAAGAGATTTAGTGCAGTCCTTATCTAATTTACTCATAGCCTTAGAGTCTAAAGTCGGGCTGATTTTATGACTGTGTTTAAGCGGTGGAAACTGCCCCCAGTAAATGACTAACGCTTCAGCAATATATTTAGCACCTGGGCTTAAGGCTAAAACTTCATTTGCTAAATTCTTATCGGCTTTAGAAGCTAATACCAATTGCTCAGACTTAGCCAATTCATTAGCGATGGCAACAATTTGCTGGGCGGTTTTACCAGGACAAAATATTGTTTCAGCAAAACCCTGGCGAATCGATCGATCTAAATCAGGTTTAGCAAAATTTAGGTCAGCATAAGGTAATATAGCTAATTTTTCAACTATTTCATGAAGCTGAATCTCATTATGCTTATATCGTTCGAGCAGTTTTACGAGGTTTTCCTGATTCATATTTTTGACTTCTCCACACTAGATCCCATGCGATAGCCATTTAAATCTAAAGTAACAAATTTATAGCCTAAGGAATTTAAATATTCGGTAATCTGATTCATTAAAGTTAAATCTTGGGTTAATCGGGTAATTTCGACTTGGGCTAACTCGATTCGAGCCAAATCATTATGATGCCTTACTCTTAACTGTTTAAAGCCAAGATCGTGCAAATATTTTTCCGCCTTATCAACCTGGGAAAGCTTAGTATCATCAATCGTAATAAATGTCGGAAACCGTGATGAAAGACAGGCAGACTGTGGTTTGTCATAACTTGGCAAATTAGCTAAACTAGCCAAAAGCCTAATATCAGCTTTAGTTAACTTAGCTAATACCAATGGGGCTAAAATATTATATTCTTGAGCAGCCTTATGACCAGGACGAAAATCATCTAAATCATCCAGGTTAGCACCATAAGCAATATGACTGATATTATGTATTTTCGCTAAATTAGTCAAATCATGAAATAAAGTGCTTTTACAAAAATAGCAGCGATTGACATTATTTTCTTTATATTGAGGTAATTGCGTCTCATTAGTATTAATTTCAATTAAGTTAAAATTTAAACGCTGGGCTTGCGATCGGGCAAAATCTAGTTCAAAACTAGCCAGGCTTGGCGATACGGCTATTACCACCAGGCATTTATCCTTAAGCAATAATTTGCCATAATAAGCTAAAAGACTGCTATCAACGCCACCAGAATAGGCAATAATTACACTATCCAGCTTTAACAATTCCTGTTTTAACTGCTTTTCTTTACTTGATAAATCTAGGGTCATTGTACTGGTCATATAAATGGTTGATTAAATACCAAACAAAGGGTTAGCTTAAAATAGTAAAATCTGATTATCACTAAAAATATTGGTTATTTTATATTGTTTATTTTATATTGTTTATTTATTAATTAAACTACCAATAAACAATTATTAATTGAAATATTCAACTTTATATTTAACCAGGATTTTTATTAATTAAACTACCTTCAATTATTTTACTAAAATATTCACGAATTTGGGTTTCGTTATTTTCAATGCAATATATTTTAAGTAATTCTAAATGCTGGTTAATTTCTGTTTCGCTAAAAGGTTTAGGGCTACCAACCAAAATTTTTTCATTTAAGGTTTTTTGTAAACCTTCAGCTCTAGTAAGCAATTCTTCATATAATTTTTCACCAGGCTTAAGTCCAGTAAATTCAATTTTAATATCTTTATCCGGACGCAAACCCGAAAATTTAATTAAATCATAGGCCAAATCCAGGATTTTTACCGGTTTTCCCATATCCAGCACAAAAATTTCACCACTGCCATTGCTTAAGGCACCAGCCTGGATAATTAACTGAACCGCTTCAGGAATTAACATAAAATAGCGGATAGCATCCTTATGGGTTACGGTGACTGGCCCACCATTAGCAATTTGATTTTTCCATACTGGTATTACCGAGCCCCGACTGGCTAATACATTACCAAAACGCACCGCCACAAATTTGGTATCACAAGACTGGTTAATCTGCTGAATGACCATTTCCGCTATGCGTTTACTGCCACCCATAATTGAAGTTGGATTCACAGCCTTGTCGCTTGAGACCAGGACAAAAGTTTCAACTTTAAAATCCTTAGCTAATTTAGCTACATTATAACTACCTAAAATATTATTGCTAACCGCTTCAACTACATTAACTTCCATTAAATAGACATGTTTATGGGCTGCTGCATGAAAAACGACATTAGGTCGATAGGACTCAAAAATATTGTACATTCTTTGCGTATCGCGAATATCAGCTATAAGCGGAATGATTTTAACCCTGGACGGACGTAATTTAAGCTCTTCGTAAATACTAAATATTGAATTTTCACCTTTGCCCAGCAAAAGAATTGTAGCTGGTTCATAATTTAAAATCTGTCGACTTAATTCGCTACCAATGGATCCACCAGCTCCAGTTACTAATACACAACGGTTTTCAATATAGTTAGCAATTGAGTCAATATCTAATTTTACTGGCTCACGACCTAATAGGTCTTCTAACGAGACTTCACGTAACTGATTTACACTAACTTTACCATTAATAAGCTCAAACAAGCCCGGTAAGATTTTGGTTTCTACTTCACAGTCCCGGCAAATATCTATTATGGCACGAATTTGATCGCTGGAAGCTGATGGCATAGCTATTACCACTTGGTCAACCTGATAGGTTTCAATTAAAAATTTAAGTTTTTGCGTATTACCAATAACAACAGCCCTGCCTACTTTTTTCTTTAATTTCTGCGGGTCATCATCAACAATGCCAACAATATCAACACCTAAATCCTGCCTTTGTTCTAATTCTTTAATTACCAACTGACCAGCATCACCAGCACCAACGACCAAGGCTCGTTTACGAAATGGTTGACGCCAGTGCCGCCTTTGTAAATGCTCAATCTGCAGACGTCGAATAATTCTCGGTGTACTCATAAAGGCACTGACTAACAGCGCGTAAATTAAAATGATGGCATAGGATAACTGTTCATTATGATAAATTAACAAGCCACTTACTCTAACTAACATTAATAAGGTAGAAGTAGCTAAAACACTTAAACCTAATTCCATTATTTCAGTTAAACCAGTATATCGCCAGAGCCTGCGATAAATACCAAAGAAAAAATTACCGGTTATCTGTAAAACAATAACTATTGGTAAAACCCGACTTAACTCATTCAGATATTTAAGCTCAATAGATCCATCAAAACGTAAATAAAAAGCCAGAAATAAAGATAGGCAAATTAATCCTATATCAAGAACAATCTGCAACAAACGCAGCCAACGAATCTGAGCCAAAAACAAATGAATATCCTCGATCTTATTTACCTTATTTTATCAGTATAAAGATAATTTAACTTTAGATTCTCTTTCCCGGATATTATAACTGCCATTTTCCCAAACAGTTTAAAATCATTGAAAAAATTTACGGTTGTTGCCATGACAAGTTCTTATATATCCAGGCCTAAATTCTTTATCATTATATCGTATAGCATACCTATTGCTTAATCAATGAGAAGTTACTATATCCAAGCTTAAATTCTTTATCCTTAAAATAAATTAAAATATTTTTATTTAGATATCCATTCTTTAATCTGAAAGTAAGGAACTTTTAACTCTTTAGAAACTGCCAAAATTGCGTCCTTTTCGGACAAATCATAATTTCGCATTTGTTTATATAATTTTTTAGCCATATTACGCATTGGTCGATGTTCAGCCTCTTCACTAGATACCGACAAATTAACTCCAACAAAAATCATCCCCCAGACAAAGGCGAAAATACCCATTAGTGGCTGTATGGTTACAATACTGGTATTATGCTGACGGATATAGTATTCTAGGGCAGCTTCATAAGATATGTAAACTAACAGTAAAAATTTAGGGTCTAACGATTTAATATTATCTAATAAAGATGTTTCTTCATGTTGAACAACTTTGCTGCGATCAACTGGCCCTAAATGCCTTTTTTTAGTTGGTAAGACCAATAGTCCACCTAAACAGGCAAAAATTAATAAGGCTGGACCAACATTATATTGAGAGCCTTCCAGCCATTTTTTTTCAAAAAACATAACGAGCCAAGTCGTAAGTAAAGTCGTAAACAGTAATAGTAAAAAACCTTTAGCTTCAAGAAATTGTTCAAGCTTATGACCAACCGACCAGATGTAATATAGCGAGACTAATAGCTGAAGTATATTTGCACAGATAAAACTGGAATAAAAAATATTAATTAAAACCGGCACATAATCCTTACTGTTGATTAACTGGCTAAATTTAACCAGGCTTAAACAGTTATGTTCCAGCCACCATTGTAAACCAACACTCGACGACTGCATAAAACAAAAACCCACAGCCAGCAACGCTAATACTGTTATTAACGGGAATTCCGGAGCAATTTCAACTTGTCGGGGTTTTACATAAGTCATAAAAAGAATATTTTACGATGTTAAGAGTTTAAACATGAATAATTATAGCTTTTTTATTAAACCACAATATTAACAAGTTTATCATTAATTACGATAATCTTTTTAAAGGATTTTCCGGTAATTTTTTGCTGGACTTTCACATCTTTTAAAGCTATTTCTTTAGCTTCATCTTGACTAAGGCCACGGACCGTATTGATTTTACTAATTAATTTACCATTAACCTGAAACACTAGTTCAATGTCATTGCTTACGGTTAAGGCTTCAATAAAATCAGGCCAGTTTTCACTATGAATAGACTGATTATCAGTATTGGCAAATTTAAGCTGATGCCAGATTTCCTCACTAATAAACGGGGCCAATGGCGCAAGCAAAAGTAAAAACTTATGCTCGCAAAAATAAACCAGGTGTTGATTAACAGCCTTAATTTGGGTTGTATTGGCTAGATATTTATTAAAGGCATTAACAAATTCCATTAGCCTGGCTATAGCTGTATTAAAAGTGTATTTTTGGGGGTCTAAATCGGCCGTAACAACTTTTATCGTACGATTAGTAATTTTTAATAGTTCAAGATCATTGCAATCCAGGGCATTTAAATCTAAATCTTTCAGGTAAACTGCCTTAAAATCGCCAAATCGTTCGCCAATTTCGCCAGCCAAACGCCAGATTTTGTTAAGAAAACGGTATTGGCCTATGGCGCTATCTTGCGACCATTCTAATTCGACTTCCGGCGGAGCTGCAAATAAAGTAAACAATCGAGCTGTGTCGGCACCATATTTACTAAAAAATTCGGTCGTTCCGACAACATTACCTCTTGACTTAGACATTTTCTCAACTCGTTTAGATATTTGTGAATACTGGGTAACCATACCTTGAGATAATAAGTTAAGGAATGGCTCTTTTACTTTGACCAGACCCATGTCATATAAAGCCTTGGTAAAAAAGCGTGAGTAAAGTAAATGCAAGATGGCGTGCTCAACTCCGCCAACATACTGGTCAACAGCCATCCAGTAATCAACTTTATCGCTGGCAAACGCTAATTGAGAATTATTACTGTCAGGATACCTTAAGAAATACCAGCTGGAATCAACAAACGTATCCATGGTATCAGTTTCCCTTACCGCATTAGCCTTGCATTTGGGACAAGTAGTCTGAACAAAAGAATCTAGCTGAGCTAGTGGAGATCCACCTTGCCCCGTTAATTTAATTTCTTCAATAGGTAAAAGTACGGGCAAATCATGCTGCGGGACTTCAACAATGCCACAATTATCACAATGAATTAACGGAATCGGACAACCCCAATAACGTTGACGGCTGATTAACCAGTCACGAAGCTTAAAACGGGTACAAGGCTCACCAAATTTATTTTCAAAGGCAAAATTAACAATTTCAAATTTTGCCTGACTGTTACTCATACCATTAAACTGATTAGAGTTAACTAAATAACCAGCTTCAGTATAGGCAGATTCAAGCTTGTCCGGAATTTTTTGATCGGGACTTATAACCACTTTAATGGGTAAATTATATTTTTGGGCAAACTGAAAATCTCTTTCATCATGCGCTGGAACTGCCATAACAGCGCCTGTACCATAATTCATTAAAACATAGTCACTAACATAAATTGGTACCAAATCACCATTAAACTGGTTTACCACATAACTGCCCGTAAACTCACCAGTTTTTTCATTGCTTAATCGCTCCAATTCGGTTTTCGCTTGAGCTTTATTTACATAATCTTCAACGCTAGACTTGTTTTCAGCTATAGTCAATTCAAACAGGTAAGGATGCTCAGGCGATAAGACAATAAAAGTTACACCATATACAGTATCAGGCCTTGTGGTGAACACTTCAATCTGGATATTAGGTTTATTTTCACAGGTAAAGATTAAATTTGCACCGGTAGAGCGGCCAATCCAGTTTGCCTGCATCGTTTTAACTTTATTAGGCCAGTCGGTTAAAAGATCAAGATCATCCAACAATTGGTCAGCATAATTGGTGATTTTAAAAAACCACTGTTTCATCTGTTTTTGAATGACCACTTCATCACTATGTCGCCAGCAACAGCCATCCTCGACTTGTTCGTTAGCCAAAACCGATGCACATTTAGCACACCAGTTAACTGGTGCGAACTTACTGGTGACTAAACCATGCTCATAAAACTTAAGAAACAGCCATTGCGTCCACTTGTAGTAGTCAGGATTACAGGTTATAATTTCCCGCGACCAGTCATAACTGGTACCAAGCTTCTTTAACTGGGTATCACGCATATATTTTATGTTGGATTGCGTCCAGGCGCCAGGGTGTAATTTTCGATCGATAGCGGCATTTTCAGCTGGCAAGCCAAAAGCATCCCAGCCCATCGGATTAAGTACGTTAAAACCAAGCATCCGTTTATAACGAGAAATAACATCCGAAATTGTATACACTCGCATATGCCCCATATGCAAATCACCACTTGGATAAGGAAACATAACCAAAGAATAGAATTTAGGCTTGTCGAGATTATCTACCGCCTGATAAAGGTTATTGCTTTCCCACAACAATTGCCATTTTTCCTCAATAACCTGAGGTTTGTATTCGGTTTCAGTATGACTCATGTATATCCTTAAATCTTATGCGTAACCATTTGTAAATGTTGGAATACTTTACTGTTTACGTAAAAATTCCCAGTTTAAAAAACAGTATATTAAAATCTAATATCTTAATTAACAATTATCATAAATTGTTATACCAGGTTAAAAAGTTTTAAACTAAGTTTTTTTTAACTATAAAAAACAAATCAATTTTCAAACGATATTATCCACTTGAAATAAAGGTTTAAAAATTAATTTTAAGCCATACCCATATTTCTAACTTAGGCATTATCCTTAATTTATTGACAAATATATCATTTAAAGCCTTTAATTATTGTCAAGCAGTAATAATTATTAAGTATTTTTAGCGATTAGTAAAACCATCTATATTATAATAGTATTAAAATAGGCTATATTATTTTATCAATACCCCCCAATTCTATTAAAACTTGAGTAATTGAGAATAAAATGAAGACTTACCCAAAATCGCTTTTCAAATTTAATTCGTTTATAAAGCTTAATACACCAAAGCTGACAATTCTGCTAGCAAGCTTTATAACTTTAAATCCAAGTAATTTGGTTTTAGCACAATCCTTAAATAATTTAACCTCAAATAATGATTCAATGCTTATGGCTCAAAATAATAAAGCCAGTATTAATGATTTATGGCAGTCGGATAATATCAGTGCAAAATCAAGTAATAGAAGTAATTCAGATAATGCCACTAGTAATCAAGAACAGGAAAACACTTTAGGGAATGAAACTGCAACTGAGACCCAAGCTTCAAACAATAATGAAACTAATGATGCTGAAGTAAATAACGCTCATTTAGCTAAAAAACTAATTGCCATAGCTTCATTGCCAGATTTTGAACATAGTAAATTTGTCAATGGTTTGTATTGGCCAAGTATTGGGCCTTTTAAACAAAGTAATGATGACAGTCATACTATGGTGGATATTCACAACAACAAATTGGTTTTTACCACCGACAAAAATAATAATATTTTAGGTTTAAAATTTTACTTTGATATTGATAAAATTACTAGTTATACAATGCTAAACCTTCAGGTGGTCATTGATTTTCTCCTTGAAGCAATCGGTGGCAATGCCGGCCTATTATCTGATTTTAATGATAAATTTAATAATGTCAAAGACAATATTGATTCATTCACGCTCAAAAAACCTTTAACTTTACCGGTTAACAAATATCTTATTGATATAGCTACAGTTGACAATGACAATGGCAAAACCATTATGATTAATTTAGCCTCTTCTTTAAATCATAATGTTGAACCAGTTTTAGCCCATAATAACTTTAATTACTTCAAAACTGATAAAACCATCAATAAAGCTAGTAACAATAATACCAAACACCACAAAAGTAATAATCACGAATCAACCAAAAGTTCTATCGCTGAAACTGATACGGATCTATCAGCGGCCACTAATAAGCCAAACTTAAACACAGTTTCGGACAATGAAAGCAATGATTCAGCATCAGTCGAAACCACCAAATCGCCAAATAGTGATTTAGCAAAAACCAATCATAATCTTTTTAATAATTCAAGTGATACCAATACTAATGGGGACAATACCTCTATTAGTTCTACTAACCAAGAAACTAAGCCCGAGAATAGTGCTACCAATACTAATGGAGACAGTACCTCTATTAGTTCTACTAACCAAGAAACTAAGCCTGAGAATAGTGCTACCAATACCAGTTCAAATAATTTTTTAGCCACCGCTAACCAACCCCAGGCTAATCGAAATCAAGATAATACAGCCGCCAAAACTAAAATTAATTCACATGCTAAAACGACCTCAACAGATAAGTTAAAAGGTGAATTTCTTGATTTAATATCATCCTGGCAAAAAGCTAAACAAGAAGCTGTTAAAATTTGTGACACAACTAAACTTAATCACTATCTAGCACTAAATGCATTAAAACGACAACAGGATGCCATTACTTGGCTTAAAACCAATCATAAATACTACGAATTAACCCCTTTAGGGGTTAATATCACTAAATACGAAGCCGTAGATAAAAATTCTAAATATCTGGTTTTTGTTGAAATCAAAGAAAATAGCAAGTTAATGGATGAAACCACAAAAAAATCAATTAAGGATACTACTGATAAATACAATGTTAAATATACCATTCTTAAAATTAATGGTCAGTGGTTTATTGTTGATTCAGCCGTAGTTACCCAAACAACTAATAAAAAGAATTAAGCTAACCGATGCCTGTCAAGACTATTTTCTGGTTTAATCACCTGACTTTAAAAACTGGTTTTGGACTAACCGTACTGTTAATTTTACTCATATTTAAAGTAATAGCTTTAAGTGAAACCACTACCAATACAACTAGTAATAAAACAAATTATCCCCATTCAATCCAATTAACCGACGAAAACAATTATCCCCTGTATCCAATTTCCTTTTATAATGTAAACAATGACCTGTATTTTTTAACAGCTGATCAAATATATATTGCTACTAATGTCTTAAACAATATCCAGTCTATAACGACTCTAAAATTAAAGGCCTTGCTTAAACCAAATCAGCTATATCAATATGGTAAATTCAAAACGCATCCTCAAGAGTTTACCCAGTTTTGTTTCAAGGCAAATAATTTCTATATTTTAGATAAATCCAATAGTATTTTCCAATATTCCCTTGACCAACATATACTAAAACTGGTTCGACCAAATACCTGGTTCAATGGTGAACCAGATCCACAATTTATTGACATTTCAGTATCACCATATGGGATAACTTTATTAGATCCGGAACGCAACCAAATCTGGATTTATCAAGACGGAAAAATTTTTCCGCTATTAAAACAGTTTTTTTCTTGGCAGTTAAAACCTAATTGCCTTAACGTAACTAAGGCTTTGGCTCTAGACGCATTAAATATTATAAACTGTCATGGTGATATCCAGCAATTACAATATAACACGACTAAAACCATTATCAATAAACCGTTATACTATCAACATAGCCACCACAACATTCCAACCCGACTGGTTAAAGATAACAAGAACAATTTTTTTATTTGTTACCAGGAAAATTGTAAAATTGATTATTTAAATACGAAAACGCGGAAAGTAAAAGTTTTTAACTTCCCTGATAATACTATTATTAGAACTGTAATCCCTCAAGCAAATAACTTTCTGGTACTAGCTGACACCAGAATTTTGATACTAAACTATACTGAGCCTAACACCATAGCCAAGCATTATTTAAATTTACCCTTACCAGAATTTGCCATGCCGGTTAAAGGCAGTAGTTTACCTGGTCATCCTGGTGTTTATCCTGGCGCTCGGCGTATCTATCGACACGGCATTCACAAAGGTATTGATTTTTTCTTATACGGCGCTTTAAGCTTAAAACCAGCTAATGCATACTGTGCCGCCAATGGCACAATTGTTAGACTTGATACTAATTATAAAAATATGAGCGCTCTCGAACGTAATAACATTATTGCTAAATGCTCACAAAATTTATTTACCAGTGAAAGCAATGAAGATTTATTAAGAGGATGCCAGGTATGGGTTAGCCATAGTCATAATGTTATAACCAAATATGCCCATTTAAACTCCATTAACCCCAATTTAAAAATTGGTCAGCAAATTAAATGTGGACAAATTATCGGTCAAATAGGCTCATCCGGAACCAGTGAAGGGTTATCCAGCCATAAACTTCATCAACACCTTCATTTTGAGATTTGGGTCAAACAGAAATATCTAGGTTATGGCCTAACACAAGCTGAAACAATTGCCCTCTATCAACATTTATTTTATGGCAACAAAAATTACTACTAAAAAAATAAATGTAATCTAGCTAAACTTAATATTATTAATTACTACAATTTATGTAGGATAAGACTTACTTTCTAACCTAATTATCACATTTAAATGTGATAATTAGGTTAGAATTATCACATTCATTAATACTTTTAACAATTTGGTTAACTTGATTTACGAATAATTTAACTTGCCTTATACTACGACTTATAAATAAAATTACGAGGAAAATATGTTTTTGCTTAAAGAAAATTTGGTCAACTTTATTCAACAGTTAAAAGCAAAGCTGAATTCAATAATATTTTCAGTATTTATTAGTCAGGCTATTTTCCCTAAGTCAAGAAAAACTGGCAATTTAAGCTATGCCCTCTTAATGACTCTGTTCGTTATTTTGAACCAATTACCGGTGTCGGCTGTCGAAACGAATCTTGACAGCACTTTACAGCCAGGGGCTGAATATTTAAAAGCAATTATTAAAAGTACTAAGGTTAATAGCAAAAACAACAATACTGATAGCGTAAATAGAAACGATATATCCGATGAGTTAGATTTGAAAGAAATAGATTATAAGGCCTTACGTGAGCAAATTAGAACAGAATTAAAAGAAAGCTATAACCCAAGTTCTATTAACTATGGTTCAGCAATGCAAGGTTTAATCAAACAACCAGTCAAAAATTCGCGCATTTTCCTTCCTGATACCTGTGTTTCCGGAAGTTTCATAACAATAAGCATCCTGGATAATTTAGGTGATCCCCAAAGTTATATTGGTATCAAAATTGATAATAATGATTTTCAGTCAGATTACACAGGTCAAGTTGTTACCTTATTACCGGTTAGTAATAGTAATAGTTTAAAAGTATATCTACTTAATGACAACTATAGCGTAACAGCCAAGTTAATCCCTGGACAAGCTTATGTAAGTTCAGTCGAACAACCGTCACCCATAATTGAAAAATTGGAAATTTATAAAGATCACTTTGATGTGTTAAAAATATCGGGAAAATATTTTGACGGTATTGGTGACCACAATCATGTATACATTGATGATATCGATCCAGCACAAATATTATCGGCAAGCCCGATTGAATTAAAAATCAGAATTCCTAAATCTTTGGATGCCGGAAATCATTATATTCATGTAAGTACGAATGGCACTAAAAGTAATCAACAAAAATTCAGCTATTTTCTAAAATAAGCTTAAAACCAATTTAATGCCTAAGTATAAATGGTTACCTTAAAAAACGCCAAATTTACCGTTCAATTTTAAGGTAATTATGTTATGCTTTAATATAGATTAAAGAATTCAAATCATAATGGTACTGCCAAATATTTAAACCATTTTTAACGAAGCCAATCCAAATCCTTTTATCAATGGCCCTAAAACACAAAATATAATGGACAATAATGAATCTAAGACTAATATCTGGAACGATAAAATCCGTGATCTTTATCGCAGTGATCTAGATTCAGGTTATGATCCTAGTGAAAATATCATTAGCAAATCTTTACCTAATTTAGTTTTTGTCCAGATTGAGGGCTTGCTTCGCTCCTGGGATAAGGACCAAGATAAACAGCAGCGCAATCAACAAGGGCAACAAAACAATGATCCCACGCAAGGACCAAAACGCCAGTACGCAATGGAAGATGTCCTGGCAAGTCTATATGGGCTTAGAGCCAATTTTGGCTATTTAATTATTGGCGATAAAACCTATATCAAATTCTATTTGGGCACCGCGATAAATGGCTTAGACGAGACAAACTATGTTGAAGAAACCTATAATCACCTTACCTACATTCTCCAAAGCGTCTATACGGGTATTCCCATTAATAAACAAGGGTTTACCCAAGCCGACATTCGCAAAATTATTGAGCCTTATGCCAAACACGTCGGTATTTTAACCGGGGTTCCAAGTATCCGCCAGTCTTCAGTGGATACGCGCGACAGTGAACAATTGGAAAGAATTGCTAGTGGTATGCAAGGTGAAAAGTTTGGTATCATGACTTTGGCTATTCCGGTACCAGAAAATCTGGTTAGTGAAGAAATGTTTTCCGTAAGCCGTCAAATTCAAAAAGCCCAGGAAAATGAAGATGCCGAAAAGAAACGGTTAATTAAACATTATCTGGAATTAGTCGAAGCCTACTATAAACAGCTCGATACTGGTACCGGAGTGGGTCTATTTCAGACTATTACCTATTATTTCAGCAATGAATTAGGCTCATTTACCAAATTAGATAATGTCTTAAGAGGGGTATTTAGTGGCGAGAACAACTTACCTACCCCTGTGCGTAATTTACGGATACCAAATCTGCCCAAACATTTACTAGATTTTGGTATTATTAGTAATACAAGAACTGATACCTGTTACAATAAAATCACCGGCTATAAATATTTAACGCCCCTAAATGCCAGGCAATTATCAGCACTAATTCATATTCCCCGCCGTGAACTTACAGGGTTTCGAATCTACCGCTATGCCGAATTTACCGCAAGCGAAGTCAAGCCGAAAAATCCCGACCGCTCAATTGCTATTGGTAACATCTTAGAAAAAGGGGTAGATACAGGTAATTTATACTGTATTGATGTCGATGCTCTGCAAAAACATACCATTGTCTGCGGAGTAACTGGTGGCGGTAAAACCAATACCTGTTTTTATTTACTAGGACAGCTCTGGAGTTATAAAGTTCCGTTTATGGTAATTGAACCAGCTAAATCTGAATATCGCCATATGATGCTAATGTCCCAAACATTTAAAGGTATTGGGCAAGCCTTTTCGCTTGGCGATGAAACCGTTTCACCATTTCGCCTAAATCCTTTTGAAATCATGAAAGGAGTTAAAGTCCAAACCCATCTTGATGCCTTAAAATCAGTATTTAATGCCAGCTTTGAAATGTATGCCCCGATGCCTCAGGTTCTGGAAAAAGCTTTAAACGCTATATATGCTGTCCGGGGCTGGGATCTTGTCCAGAATATCAACCGTCGGTTACCACCAAATATAGCGCCAGGTGATCCTAACTGCCCACCCGAAATTTATCCAACAATGAAGGATCTTTATGAAATTATTGATCCCATAGTTGAATCTTTTGGCTATTCACAACGGATTGGACCAGACGTACAGGCGGCCTTAAAAGCCCGTATCGGATCACTGCTTATTGGCGGTAAAGGACAGATGCTTAATACCAGGCGATCCATTCCGCCCGAAATATTATTTGGTCGACCCACAGTTGTTGAACTTAAAATGGTATCAGAAGACAGCGAAAAATCATTTCTTATGGGTATGCTCCTCGTTTTCCTTTATGAATATCGTGAGTCACTTGGTCCACACGACCATCTTCAACATGTAATGCTGGTAGAAGAAGCCCACCGACTACTTAAGAATGTACCTACCGGTCAGTCCTCCGATAGTGCTAATCCGGCTGGTAAAGCCGTAGAATTTTTCACCAATATGTTAGCCGAAATTCGCTCTTACGGTCAAGGCTTTATAATTGCTGACCAAATTCCTAATAAACTAGCTCCGGAAGCTTTAAAAAACACCAATCTTAAAGTAATGCACCGGATTGTTGCTCAAGATGATCGTGACTCCATGGGTGGAGCTATGAATATTGAAGAAAATCAGAAACGCCATGTAACAGCGCTAGGTCAAGGTCAAGCTGCCGTTTATGCGGAAAAGATGGAAATACCCTATAACCTAGCAATTATGTTTGACAAAACCAAAGAAGTGCCACCACCAAAAACTCCCGAAGAATCTGATCAAATAGTACGCGATGCCATGGCTGGATTAAATATTGTATCTCAGTTTGACCGCCATTTAGGCTGTAAATTATGTGTTTACCGCTGCGATACCAAAATCTTGGATAAAGCCATTCCGATAGCTGACGATCAGTCTTTTCGTCAGTTATACAATCAATTCATTTTAGATATAATGCATAACCCCAAACAAATATTAAATTATCGCGATTTATTTTTTAAAGAGATTTTACGTATATCTGGTAGCGTTATTGATGAAACCAATTTAACTGGTGTTACCTGGTGTGCCTTGACCCAAGCTACCGAACGCTATTATGATCGCCGTGGTGAATTAGCATCCTGGCAGTATGACATTCAACGCAAATTCCATAATTTCTTTTTAGAAATTTTAAGACTGATGTTTCCTCATGATAATTTAAATCCCACTGTCGATGAAAAAACCCTTGAACAATGGCGACAGATTTTACAAAAATTCAATCAGGAACGCCAAGGACCTTATGCTGGCTGTGTTAACTGTCAAAATCACTGTGCCTATCAGTTCGAAGTTTCCGAATTAGTCCGTAATCCTAAAATTCAGGCTGATTTTGAACAAATGATGGGCAAACAAGAAGGTGCAATTGTTGAACCTATTAGCAAATATAGTTCAGCTTTAGCCAAAGGCTTAATCGAAAATATCAATGACAATGATTTATCATATTGCATCGCCTTGCATTTAATCAAAGCACTAGGCTTGCGGGAAAATTCAGAATTAGAAAAATTAACCCAAATCCGCGCGCAAATTGAAGATAGCAACGAATCAGATCCTGCTAAACCAGGGGCTTCAGCTTTTCCCAGTATTTTTGACATAAAATAATATTATTTAACTAGCCTGGCTTTACCACATAGTGATTAATTTTGGCGTGCTTACCTGAATTACATAGGTATATTCATTATACTTACTTTAGAACCTCTAATTATCTGCTTACCAGGAGTTAGAGCAGTTAACAATTAACTTTGGCTTAACTACTTGTTCGTAAACACCTCTACCACTTGTGCTTTGCGTTACTACAACTATTGTCTTAAAGATCTGATTGGCTAAAGCTGCGACCTTAGCATCATTGCTTCTAAACATGGTTTTTAATGGCTTAATCGCACTTATAGCACTGGGTATCGAGAAATCGCTTACATACGAGGCGTTACCATTTTTCAATGTGGTATTTAGGCCACGGTAGGCTATTTTACCTACCTGATTGACGTAGGCAAAGTCGATAGCACTATTAGTTTTGGCAATCGTTACGTGTCGGCCTGGGGCTAGAGCTATAGCATTTACACCTTTACCAGTTACCACTACACTATTAGCGCTATTGTCGTGTAAATCGTATACACTTACAACGTTGCCGTTAGCTATCGCTAACACGATAGCTCCACGCTTTAGGCTAAGCTTAGTACCCGAGCCTAAACTTATTTCCATATTGTGGCTGGCGCTTATTACGACACTGCCATAGCTAAGACTTGCATTATTCTTAGCATTGTTACTAATTCCAAAGTTAAAAGTCAAACCACTGGTTTGGCATCTAGCGGCATTGCTAACAGCTAAGCTATTATTGGCATTGATTGATTGAGCAGTTAAGCTAGCTACTTCATGGTTATAAGCTATTGGCATTATTAAGCTAGTATTATTGACTATTTCATTATTGTCTTCATTATCTGTTAAATAACTGTATTCGCTGGCTTTGTTGCTATTAACATTATTACTATTGTTAGTTATCGCTGTAGCTTGGTTATTATCTAATACATTCATAGCAGCATTATTAAACAAGTTTGAATTAGCTAGGCTGGTAGCATTTGGCGTGACTAAATTCATATTGGCAATATTATTTTGAATCACGTTTAACCCACTTAAATTAACTAACGACGAAACCGGCAGATCAGCGGTAATACTAACATTGCCGCTAACACTATTCTGAACGATACCAATATTGTTTGGCGCTACTGGCGGATCAGCTGTAATACTTACATTACCACCTAAAGTGATGGCATTGGCTGGTAGGCTCCCGGTATTAAAGACAATGCTCTGACCTTTGGCATTTAATACATTACCACCTAATGGCGCGCTTATGCCATTGACTCCATAGAAAATATTAGCTCCACCACTTGTTGTATCTGATATATTGGCTGGGTTTGGATTTGTCGTATTAGTCTGGGCATACGCTCCAACATTAAATACTATATATCCAGGTGTAGCTGAACTAGGTGTATTGGTATAAATATAATCACCTTTGGCCAAGTCAATTGAACCATTTGTTGCACTGTTATTTATTACTACAATTGGCCCATTATTCGTCGTCATCGATATACCGGTACCGTTGACACCAACATTCAAACTGCCATTAGCTGAAATGTTAATAGCGCCACCATTGGCTTTGGTTCCGGCTCCGGTTGCGATTCCGCCGTATATATTTACGTTACCGTTTGTATTGAACGTAAAATAACTACCCGACTGACCGCCAACTATGCTAGAATTAGCTGCTTCGTCATAGATATTGACAAAACTATTTAAGCCAACGGTTGAAGCAGCTACATTGGTACTATTTAATAGAATTCGGCCATCGGCTCCAATAGCTCCACCACCACTTACCAAACTTACATTAGGTGCATACATTAACGCTCCAGTTGCTGGTTCAGCTATATAACCATTTCCACTAGCTGTTAAGAATATAAAGTCATTGGCTACGATATTGGCGTCGTTATATATTCCGTAACCACCGTTGGCATCGTTGGCAGCAATGGCAATTATGCTTCCAGCAATTTTACCCAATGTAGTTACGCCACCTTGATTGATTTGAGCATATATTGTTAAAGCTCCAGCTGTATCTAACTTAAAGATATTACTAGCCTGGCTTGCCTGCATTATGGTACTACCAGTATAAGTATCGTTTACGTATACACTAGAACTGGTAGCAAATGCTTCTATACCAATATTGTGGGCGTCTAATTGCATTATATTGCCACTAGTACCAATTCCGCTTGTACCATAAATTGAATACAATCCAACTACCGGTGCAGTTATGGTGCCACTGCCAGTTAAATTCCCACTAGTTATCACATAAACGTTAGCACCAGAACCGCTATTACCAACATTTAAATTTGCACTTGTGTTATTGATACCAACCGATAAACCAGCGCTAAAAACTATATTATTAGCCTGCGTTATTAATCCGGCTCCATTAAAGCCGATTTCGCCGCCGCTACTTACCAGGGATAAACCATTGCCGATAATTACACCGTTAGTTCCGGTTGTTATGTAGCCAGTTCCCTGAACGTCAAATGAAACATTAGAATTAGCGGTTCCAACTGTAGAGTTAACGGTTATGCCACCAAATTGTGCTGTTGAAAAATTAATATTGCTAGCTAAAACATCACTATTGACAATAATAAAGCTTTGATTTGCGTAGGCATAACTACTAGCATCGCTAACGGCCAAATCAATAGTATTAAAATTTAACGTACCGCCAATGTTTACATTATTCGTAGAATTCTCTACGGTAAGATTAAGTAAATTTCCGCTAGAAGCATTAATAGTAATCCCAGCAGAGTTAACATCGGTAAGGTATACATTACCTGATGAAACTGAAGTTAGATTTTCGACATTTATAACTAGTGAAGAATATCCGTTTCCATTCACACTACCAATACTACCAATGCCAGCATTTAAAAATAAATAATCACCAATAATACTTGGATTAAGTGAACCATTTTGACTCAAAATACTGCCGGAACCATCAACTGTTAATGTTGTACTTGCCGCTGTAATTTCTGAATTATTTTGAAGATTATTAGCAAAAATAATGTTACCACTTTTTTCAAGGGTTATTACAACATCACTAGAATTAACTTTGCTATTAAAATTCAAATTAGACAAATTGCCATTAGAAATCAATGTAAAATTACTGGTAGAATATATAGTTCCGCTCGAAGAACCAACAATATTTAAATTAGTTGCGCTGCTATATGTAGTTAGAGTAAAAGAATTTGCAACGAAGTTACCGTTAAAAATTAAACCTGTTAAATTACCAGTTGAAACAAGATTAAAAATGTTTGGATTAGTTGGACTGGGACTCAAAATGCTTGAAGGATATATATTAATAACGTTGCTATTGGAGTCGCTTACATAAACATTTTTTGAAGTTGAAAACGTAAGGCTAGAAGCATCAGTAAAAATTACCGATTGTCCGCTTATACCTGAGCTGCCAATATTGCCACTCAAACTACTTATCGCTAGATTTTGAGTGAGAATGATAGGGGTTGTGGTATTTATTAAACTTATTACACTGCCACCGGTATTTAAATTGACTGTTTGCGCGTCAGTTCCAGCGCTTAAACCTTCAATTGTGTTTGTAATTGTTATTGATTGATTTGCTTGAACGTATAAATTATTGACATTAATCAAACCGGTAAAAGTTAAATATTGACCAGTATAATTTATAATATTACCACTAGAAGCTATCATGTTAACATTGGCAGTAAGATTTAAATCGTCTAAATATACATCGCCTGACGTTTTAGCGCTTAAAGTAGTGGCGTCAGTAGCAATATTGTAATACAATAAGCTGTTTGGGATGGTCATTCCTATATTACCACTTCCACTTATTAAACTTAATGATTCAGTATAGATTTCGCCCAAATTAGTGTTAACGGTAGACAATATATTGCCAGTACCATTTGTTTGAATTGTTACACTGGTTGCATCATTCATAGAATTCCCGTTTCCGTCAATAAAGGAAGGATTTATGCCTATTCCTTCAATTGTGCATTGTATAACTATATTAGTATTGCTAGCAGCGTTGATATTTATAATATTTCCAGCAAGAATATTAAGAATATTTAAAGTGATATTACTTGCAGTAGTTGTTAAATTAAACGATAAAGCTGAACCACCCTGAAGATTGATTGTACTCGTATTAGTATCAAAAACATAAGCGTTACCATTAGCTGAAGCCGAAACTAATAGGTTTGAAGCATCTGTATCAATTGCTGTCTGCCCGGTAATTCCTGAACTTCCTATACTTCCAGTTGAACTATATAAATTTAATGATCCGGTTAAAATATTTGGATTGCCAACTCCCCCAAGAAGCTCAATGATACTTCCACTTGCCTTTAAAGTTACATTATTAGCATCTGAACCTGACAAACCAGAAATAATTGCATTTATTACTATATTGCCATTATTATCGGTAATTAAATTAACTGTATTTGCCTGCATATTTCCATTTAAGTTTAAATTAGCACTAGTTCCGGATTCAGAGATATAAAGCTCTTGTGCCTGTGAAGCGTTTACGGTACAACTACCAATATTATTTATATTAACGCTAGCTAAAGAATATACACTTAAACTTGCAGTGTTAATATAAAGTGGATAAGCAGTTGGATTAATAAGGCCAATATCGCCATTAACTGATTTTAAATTTATCGCTGAGGCAACAAGTACAGAATTAACACCATTTTCTTGAATGCTTCCTGTTCCACTGGCAGTCAAGTCTATTGTTCCATTGCCGTTAGCATTACCAACATGTAGACCACCACTGTTAATGGAAATAGATCCTGAAACCAAATTACTCATAACCAAACTAAAAACATTATTGTTTCCAACAATTATATTGGTATTGCTTAAATTAGCCAAACTAGCCATATCATTCAGATACGCATCACCAGCAGATTTTATATTTATATTGCCTGCATCGACAAATAAATTATTGGCTGAATTACCAAGATTGCCAAAATAAGATGATAAAGCAATATTACCGGCCGTTAGCAAATCATTTGAATTATTACTTAAAATATTACCAGTCCCAATTACAGCCAAACTAATATTTCCCGTGCCAGTATCTAACCCCGCATTTATTACACCGTTTATTGTAATGCTACTATTACTGACTAAATCTAAGTTATCACCAACTCCAACTGAAGATGCATTTAAATTAAAACCTACTGAACTCAGATTATTTATATAAGCATTTCCAGAAGTTAAAAAACTTAGAGTCTGACAGTTAACAAAAAAAGCATTTATGCTTCCAATAGCACCAATATCACTACTGCCAGAAGTTAAATCAATAGATTGGGCTGTAACTAAATTGCTTGAACTAGCTTGCGCTATATTTCCAGTACCAGTTACCGTTAAATCTATACTTCCAGTACCTAAAACAGTTAAACTTCCAGCAATTAATATATTTAAACCAGAATTTATAGTTATATTATTACTTGCCAAAATACTGCCGTTTAAATCAACAGAAGACGTAGTAGTTAAGCTTAAGCCAGCTAAAGTAGAAACGCTGTCAACGTTGGCCAGCTGATTTAAAGTATCACTAACATAAACATAACCGTTAGAATTTAAAGTTAAATTTGGTGCCGAAATAATTAAATTACTACTTGGTGTTCCAATAGTTGAAACGCCAGCTATGAGTGACACAGTATTTCCTGAAATAAGTCCATTCGTTTGTGAAATTGCCCCACTTCCATTGACAGAAATTGTAACAATACCATTGGCCGAGGTTATATTATTAGCGATGTCTATATTTGAATTATTACCTGTACTTGTAGATAACGTTAAATTACCTTGACTTAAAATCTGACCGTTTATCTGAACATTTCCTTCAACTACAACAGCTAAATTACCATCACTACTGATTATGCCAGAATTTCCGATATTTAAAGACGTAGCTCCAGTAAACGTACTGTTTACATCCATAATTCCTGAAGAACCACCACCAGTTGAAATAAATTCTTGGTTTCCATTTATGACAACTTGACTGTTAGTACTAGAAGAAGTAAGATTGACATCTATTGGATTGGAAAGAGTAAAACCATTAAATTCAACCGTCACACTCGACGGAATATCTTCGGCAGTTAATTGTGACAGATTATCTTTACTTCCATAAAATATAACGTTGCCACCGGTTGCTACACCAGAAGAATTTACAATAAGATTGCCACCGATAGCGCCAGAAGCTTGTAAAGTCAATATATTACTCGTTACATTAGCATTGGTAAGGTCAAGACTATTTATTACGAAACCAGGCTGCGAATTAATAATTACTCCTCCATCAAGGGTTATCGGAGTAAGATTAGTTGAACCATTGAAAATGACATTCCATGTATTAGCATTAATAGTATTATTTGGTGAATTGGCAATAATACCATTGGTACCAAAATAAGTATTGGCGCCAAATAAATTATTAACCGTAACGTTGGCTGGAACAGCCGTATTTACAGGATTAGAAGGCAAACTGCCAATAATTATATAAATTTCATTATTATTACTGGGAGCTTGAACGGACATACCGTTCAAAACAGCATTTGCGCCTATAGTAATTGAACCTGATGTAGTATTTGTGTTATTTAAAATCAAACTTCCAGATTGAGTTGAGATTATTGAATTAGCGTTCACGTTCAAAACACTCCCAGCAGCTGTCAATATAATCGAGCCAGCTGAAACTTCATTCATAACGTAAATTGAGCCAGAACAAGTTAAACTCAATGTACCGGAAGCAGAAATAACGGATGAATTTAAATTAACACTATTAGCAGTATCATTTATATAAGCGAAATTTGCCGAATTAATATTTAAATTGTTAGCGTTAATAGAGAAATTATCAGATAAATTACCTATTGAACCCTGATTGTTAACAAGATTCAAATAATTAGCAGTTATCGAAGATCCTGACAAAGTTACAAAATTTGCGCTACTTAATTGACTAGTGGTAACAAAGTAATAAGTACCACTGCCATTAAGATCAGCTGCATTGTTAACGACGTTACTGCCCGATAATACATTGACGAAATTTATATTACCACTAGCCGAATCACTGACATAAACGCTATTAGACGTAGCATTAAAAGTAACGTTATTAGAGTTAATATTAAATGTTTGCAACAAACCGGTTCCAATACCGATACTACCGTTAACAGAAGCTATTACTATATTTGTGGCCGTTATAGTCAAACCGGTTGCTTCAGATATACCCGTTGTTGACGAATTAACACCGCTAAATCCGAAAGTATCACTGCTAGAATCACCAATATTAGCCGAATCTATAGTAATGTTATTAACGCTAACGTCATTTACGAAAGCACTTCCGGTCAAATTACCAGTAGCTATACTGACATTATCTGAATCAACCAAGACACCATTAGTCAGAGATCCAATATTACCGCCACTGGCACTTGTATTTAAGTTTACATAACCAGCTGTCAAAATGTCTGTTACAGACCCAGCAACAGTATTAATTGTGCCATTGGCATTTAAAAATATAGCCCCACTGCCATTATCAGTACCAGCGGTAATTTGTCCATTTATAATTATATTTTGAGTAGTTAAATTTAAAATATTGGCAGCGCCAACGCTTGAAGTATCTAGATTTACACTTGATGCCAAATCATTTATATAGGCACTTGCAGCTGTATTAAGACTTAAATTAGGCGAATTAACTATAAAACTATTTACTGAACTGCTTGATCCAAGATCGGAACTATCAGATGCCAGATTTATGGACGTGGCTGTAAGTATACTGGCCAGATTTACCTCTGTAATATTCCCACTTCCACTAGCTTGTAGCGTTATAGTTCCATTAGCGATACTTAGTCCACCAGATGCAATTGTTATAGACCCGGAAGTAGCATTATTCATAATCAAACTAAATGTTTCCGCACTGCCAACGGTAATATTAGCGTTACTAACAAAGGCCGTATTTGCCGAATCATTTAAATAAGAATTAGCTGCGGTATTAATAATAAAAGAATCAGTGTTAATAAATAAATTGTTAGACGCCGTACCAATACTGCCACTGGCACTAGTCAGAAACAGTCTATTTGCGGTCACAACATCAGTGCTGTTTACACTTGTAATATTGCCAGTTCCTGAAGCTGTTAAGAGAATAACCCCACCATTAATACCAGCATTAATTGAGCCATCAACAACAATTCCACCAGTACTAACCACAGTCAAGCCAACGTCTTGACCGAGTACAAAATTATTTAATGTAACATTATTAGCAGTGTCATTTAAATAGGCGCCAATGGTTGTGTTTATACTTAAATTATTAGCATCTAAATTTAAAAAATTGTTAGACGCACCAATAAACCAATATTTAGAGCTTAATTGAACAAAATTACCGCTTATGCTAGCACCATTTATAGTTAAAAAATTAGACTGGCTATTTGAATTATTGTCAGAAAAATAATAAGTTCCACCACCATTTAAATCAGCCGCATTACTTACAACATTACTGCCAGAAGTTATATTAACAAAATTAACCGGTCCAGAAACTATATCATTAACATACACACTATTTGACATAGCGTTAAAAGTCACATTATTCGAATTAATATTAAATACCTGGCTAGCCCCAGTCCCATCACCAATACTACCATTAATGGAGGCAACAATTATATTTGGAGCCGATATAATTAGACCTGTAGCTAATGTAATTGAAGTTGTCGCTGAATTAAATCCACTAAAGCCAAATGTATCATTACTAGCAGTCCCGACCGAAACGCTTGTTATAGTTATGTTATTGGGGCTTAAATCATAAACATAAGCGCTACCAGATGTTTTACCAGTTGTTACCGAAACATTATTAGCATCAACCAATACACCTTGGGTTAATGAACCGATATCGCTACCAGCATTGCTTGTATTTAAATTTACATTTCCAGCCACCAAACTGTCTGTAGTAGAACCAGAAACAGTATTAATTGAACCATTGGCGTTTATATCAATAACAGAAGTCGAGCTATCTGACCCGGCCGTAACTGACCCACTGACTAAAACACTCCCCAAGCTAACAAGATTCAGCGAATTAGCTGTTCCCAGACTTGACGTGTTAAGGATAACACTGTTAGCAGCGTCATTTATATAGGCACTGCCAGTTAAATTTACGCTATTAAGTGTATTAACGCTAAAACTAGCGGCATTAAGCATTACCGACTGAGTGTTACTACCGATATTTTGGCCATCCGTATTCAATTCAACATTAAAAGCAGACAATACATCACTGTTAGCTGAAGTAGATATACTACCGTTGGCAATCAGGTCAATAATTGAATTAACACTGCCAGTAACTGTATCACCGACAATTATATCACCAGCAGCACTTAAATTAAAATTACTACCGCTGACCAAAGGACCTAAAATATTGCACGAACTATCCACCGAAAGATTTAACGAGCCTAAACTTGCTATTTGAGCAGAATTGAGATTGAGTAAAGTTGAATTAATATCGTTAACATAAGCACTGGCTGTAGGAATTCCACCTAATGCATAAATATTCAAGTTTTCTGTATTCACATAAATATACTGATTACTCGATCCAATATTTTCACCAACTGTAGCTAGAAAAACGCTTCCACCCGTAATCACGTCTGACGGTGAATTAGCTAGAATACTACCATTTTGGCTAGCGTTTAAATTAACGCTATTGTTAGCTGTAATATTGGCACCAATAGTTAGGCTAGATCCAGCAGATATGAAAATATCGCCTGAGGCAGTTAAATTGCCTGCTATATCAATTGCTGAATTATTAACGATACTAATATTTTGTGAATTTAGAGAACCTATATTTAATAGATTTGAACTTAAATTATATACGTAAATATTACCTATGTTTTGAGTAGTAAAATTGATATTTAGCGCATTTGTATACAAAGGAATGCTTTGACTATTACCAATATTTCCTCCGGTCGTAATAAGGTTAAGCGTATTAGCTATAATGGCATTATTTATGCCAGCATTAGTTATATTACCGCTTCCATCTGAGGCAAGCGTTATAACACCGGATGTGGCATTAGCGGAAATATCGCCATCAATAGTTATCGAACCACTACTGCCGGTAGCGTTTTGAATTGATAAATCACCTTGAGAAGTCACACTAGCAGCATTAGCTATTGATACGTTGCCAGATGCTTCAAGAGATAAATTGCCTTGCGAACTTATAATAGCGTTAGCTGCTATACTAAGACTGCCTGAGACATTGACCGATAAACTGCCGTCACTGGTCAAACTTCCGCCAACTAACATCAGTGGCTGCGTAACAGTCGTCAAAGAATCAGACACATTAACAATAGCCCCAGAGGCAGATCCTGTCGTAATAAATTCTTCACTACCATTTATTAAAACTTGCTGACTAGTGCTTAGATTTGTCAGGTTAGTCTGAACAGGATTGGAGCTGGTATATCCATTAAATTCAACAGTCACATTAGCTGGTATATCGGTTGCTGCCAATTGCGACAAGTTATCTTTACTTGCATAAAAAATCACATTGCCGCCTGTAGCCACACCGCTAGAATTAACGACTAAATTACCACCGATACTGCCATTGCTTTGCAAGGCCAATAAATTTGCAGTTACGGTTGAATTAGTCAAATCAAGGCTATTAATATAAAAACCCGGGTTAGAATTTATCGTCACACCACCATCTAGTGTTATTGGCGTAGTACTTGAACTACCGTTAAATACAACGCTCCAGGTATTGGCATTAATTGCGTTATTGGGTGTATTAGCAATAATATTGTTTATTCCAAAGTATACGTTAGCACCATTGCTAGTATTTACGGTAACATTAGCTGGTTGTGTAGTATTTTGTGGGGACGTGGGAATAGAACCAATAGCAAGTATAATCTCGTTATTATTACTAGGTGCCGAACCAGAATAACCATCTATGCTAACGTTACTGCCGATAGTTATTGAGCCACCTGTAGAGTTGGTATTATTTAAAATTAAAGCCCCGTTACCAGCGTATAACGTCGATCCGTTAGTAACGTCCAAAATGCCAGCAGCCGTAATTAAAGACATGGTTCCCGAAGCAACGGCAATACTATTAACGTACAAACCAGTTTCACTGGTAAGACTCACGCTCAAATTAGCATTCAAAACAGAAGCTGCGGCCATTGTAATTGAGCCACTATCGGTTAATACAAAATTATCATTGCTACCAGATTGATTTAAATTAAGATTGCCAGTGTAATTATTGCTAATAAATACATTAGAATAAGCACTGTTGGCTGTAAGATTAGCTGTATCTACAACTAACTTATTACTGTTCGAAATACCAATACCGCTATTATCAGATGTCAGATTAATACTGCCAGCTGTAATTATATCGCTAGAATTGGCTTGACTTATTTCACCCTGGCTACCTACACTTAAAATAATTTGACCGCTGCCGGTATCGGTACCTACAGTTAAAGAACCAACAATATAAATTCCAGAATCAGAAATTGCATCAGGCGTTGAGAGGTAAAATGTCCCAGCTGAATTTATAGATACATTGGAATTACTAATCTGATTTCCACCACTAAAAGCATTCGAAATAAATGCACTAGCGTTATTATTTACGCTAATGTAAATCGAATTAATATACAAAGGATCAGCTTGAGAAACACCGATATTGCCATTTGAACTAGCCAAGATAACTTCACCGTATATAATATCATTTGGATTAGCACTGGTAATAGTACCGTTGCCCGAAGCTGTCAAATAAGTCTGATTACCATTTAAGACCCCGTTAATAATTATTCCTGACGCCGATGTTAGATAAAAAGGACCACCGTATGTTTGATTAATCGTATTTAGAACAACGTTATTAGTATATAAATCGCTTAAATAAACACTGGCTCCATTAGCATTCACATTGAGATTACCAGAGTCAATAACCATCGGATTAGAAGAAGAAGTTCCCAATAAACCCCCAACACTAAAATTCATTGTATTAGCTGTCAATACATCACTAGAACTAGACTGAGAAATATTAGTTGAAGATAAATCTAACGTGCCATTGCCGATATTTAAACCACCATTGCCAATTACAATGTTGCCATTTGTGTTATTAGACATTAACAAACTAAACACTGCTGAATTTCCAACATTAACAGAAGAAGCTGTAAGTAAAAGGCTAGTAGCCGAATCATTTAAATAAGCACTATATTGAGTGTTAATAATTAAATTACTGGCGTCAATATAAATAGGATTAATAGCCGATAAACCAATACTTTGCATTAAACTTGTCAAACTTACTGTATTGGCTGTAATTACAGCGCTTGAACTACCACTAGAAATGCTTCCTGTACCATTAGCATTTAACGTGACTATACTACTTGTGGAAGTAGCAGTAATACTACCGTCATTTGTAATCGAACCATTAGAACCTGGCAATGTTAAAAGATTTATACTGTTAACAGCGCTAACAATAGCATTATTGGTCACATTAATATTTCCCATGACATCAACGTTTAAACTGCCGTCACTAGTTAGGGATCCATTAATTAATAGCAAAGGTTGATTAGGACTTGAAAGTGATGAAGAGATATTTAATTGACCCGAAGATCCCCCACCGCTTGTAATAAACTGTTCAATACCATTAATAATAACCTGTTGCGTGGTACTTGCATTACTCAAATTAACATTTACTGGGGTACTATTAGTAAAACCATTTAAAGTAAGGGTAACACCAGCTGGAATATTCATAGCACTCAAATTACTTATATAATCTTGAGGAGTAAGAATTACATTACCACCAATAGCAACACCAGAATTATTAAGAGTTAATGCTCCGCCTATTAAACCACTACTTTGTAGATTTACTAACGAAGTTGCCACAAATGACTGGGTCAAATCTAAACTAGGTATATAAAGACCAGGTTGGGCATTAATAATAACACCACCAGATAAAGTTATAGGAGTTGATGATGAAGAACCGCTAAAAACGACATTATAGGTATTGGCATTTATAGTGTTAACGGGTGCACTGGCAGTTATACTATTAGTACCAAAGTAAACATTAGCGCCATTTATATTATTAACCACAACATTGGCTGGAATTTGAGAATTATTAAAGCTTGTGGGGATGTTTCCAATTGCCATAATAACTTCGTTATTATTGGAAGGTTGATTAACCTGATAGCCAGTTATATTAACGTTGCTGCCAATAGTTATTGAACCAGTAACAGTATTTGTATCATTTATAATTACGGATCCATTCAAGGCATCAATATTTATTGAATTTCCAATAAATATTGAATTGCCGCTAGAAACTAAAGAAATTCCACCATTAGTCACTAACAGATTAGAATATACTGACAAATCCGAAGAGGCTAAAACATTTACATTATTAAAAGCATTCATAACTCTTATACTAACAGCTCCAGAGTCAGTCAAGTATAATCCGCCGCCAATTGTTGAATTTACTAAATTTAATATGTTAGTGCAAGAATTATCGATATAAGCACTAGCGTCATTCGTATTTAAAGTCAGTTGTGCTGTATTAATATACAAGGGACTAATGTCGGAGACGCCGATATTTCCACTATTAGAAGTTATATTTATTGTTCCAGCGGTTATAGTACTATTAGAAGTATTAGTAATGCTACTGTTTGACAATAAATTAATGCCGATTATACCTGAATCAAAAGTAGTTCCAGCCGAAACATTTCCCGTAATATTTAAATTACCACTTGCCTGAAGGTCAAAAACCCCATCAACACCAGCACTAGAAGCACTCAAATTAATTGTTCCGGTATAAGTATCGTCGGCATATACAGACGATGTATTATAATATCCATTTAAAGCGTTAAGGGAAATATTAGCTGAATCAATATTAATAACACTACTACTACTTCCAATAGAACCTTCATTCGCACCAATATTTACAGTACCAGCTGTAAAATTCTGAACGAAACCAGAAGAAACATTACCGACTGTAATTATAATTTGGCCACTTCCATTAGCTGATCCTACTGAAATTGGATAAGTTACATTTAAAGAACTATTGCCAGTTATGTAAAATGTTCCGGAAGAATTAAGTATTACCGGTAAATCTAAATTTTGTGTATAACTGATAGCGTTACTATTTAAGTAAACATTACCTTGACTTGAACTGACTGTCAAATTACCGCTAATCACATACAAGGGAGAAGATTGTGATGTTCCAATATTACCAGTATCGGAAGTTAAATTTAAATTTTGGGCAATCACCGCACCCTTGCTATTGGATGTTATAGTGCCAGAACCACTGGCTGTTAAATTTATAGTTTCAAAATAATTAACGGGTAAAGTACTTCCATATGTATTAGGTATAGCGCCTAGGCCACCAACATCAACTGTAATAGATCCAGAAGTTGAATTCGTCATAGTGTAATACAGTGAAGGACCGTTTGTTGCCGTAATTTCACCGTTACCTACTAACAAACTGCTAGCAGCGTCACTTATATAAGCAGCATTAGCTGAACCTGGTAAACCGGTCATATTAATATATAAATTGGTCGAATTGATATAAATTGGTGCAATCATGACTGACCCATCCAAAGCATAAGTTGTCATACCAATCTCACCATTATAACTGGTAAGGTTTATAGAGCCTGCAGAAATGGCATCAATAATTGAAGTTCCTAAAATAGCTGAACTGGCTAGGGTAATAACTGAAATAGCCGAACTAGCCATTAGCTCACCGTATAAATTTATAGAGCTAGTGGCAGAATCTGGTGAAGTTGATATATTGATTCTATTGACTGCGCTGATAACTGAATTAGAGCCTTGAGTAGTAAAATTTCCATATGAAACTACGTTTAAATTGCCATCACTGGATAAATTTCCACCAAATATAAGAACCGAACCATTTGTATAAATATTAACTAAAGATCCACCACCAGTTGTTGTAAACTGTTCGGTACCATCAATAGTAACCTGGCTAGTTGAGCTGTTTGCAGTTATATTAACGAATTCATTAAGAGGTACACTATTTGATAAACTAGTTACCTGTACGCTAACGTTATATGGTATATTTAAAGCAGATAAATTAGTCAAGATATCTTGTGGGTTAAAAATAACATTTCCACCTGTAGCTACGCCCGAGCTATTTACAATCAGACTTCCACCAATAATTCCAGCACTTTGCATATTAATAAGTGCTGAAGTTACCGACGATTGAGTCAAATCAAGGCTAGGTATTATTATACCTTGTTGAGCAATTATCGTATCACCACCCGATAGAACAATAGCGTTAGAACCAGAAGAACCACTAAAAACGACATTATAAGTATCGGCAGAAATATTATTAACAGGTGAATTAGCTGTAATACTATTAACTCCAAAATAAACATTGCCACCATTACTTGTTTTGACAGTTGCGTTATTTGGAATATTTGTATTGGTAGGAGACGATGGAATACTACCTATGGCTAAAATTATTTCATTATTATTAGCTGGGTTACTGGCGTTGGTCGCTACTAATACCGAATTACTACCAATATTAATTAACCCGTTAGTTGTACTTAAACTGTTTAAAATCAATACACCATTGCCAGCGTCTAATACTGAGCCAGAATTAACACTGAGTTCATTACTAGTATTGGTCAGGTTAATTCCACCATACAAAGAATAAACATTACTAACATTTAAACTTGAAGAAGAGTTAATACTTATATCCTGAATCGCCGTTAAAGTTTGATTAGAAGTCATACTAACCCCAACTGTATCTACCAGCGAAAACGTCCCGCCAATAAATGATGAATTGATATTAACGGCAGATACATCATTTAAAAAGACGCTGGCGTAGCTATTGATAAAAATATTGTTCGAATCAATATATAATGGCATAGAAGCTGATCCGATAACCCCAGTATCAGCTGTAATTTTAATGGTATTAGCCGTAAAAGTATTTGATGACCCATTTTGAATAATTGTTCCGTTATTTAGCACCGTCAAATCAATTTCACTAGAACCACTACTACTACTAGCAGTCAAAGGAGAATTTGTTACTATTGAATTTGAAGATGTCAGCGACAAATAATCGAAATGGACAAAAGGGTTATACTGAATTTCTAAAGGATAATACTGCGCACTAGTAGTTCCAGTAGCAGGAGTTTCAACAACATTTTGATTGTTTACTACGACATTACCGGATGCGTACAAATTAAGGTTGATAGCGCTTATATTAACAGGTAAATTAGGCTGCCCAATATTATTTATACCGGTTAAACTTAAGTTATCAGCGTATATCATTCCACCACCAACTAAAGAGTAACCAAGCGGTGATACATAATACGAATAAATGTCCTTAGCGGATAAAGTTACAGTACTTGTCGGAATCGAGCCAGGGATAATCGGATTGCCGATATTTCCAAGAATATATATATCTGAACTGCCGGCGCTAATGTTTATATTATCACCAGTTACATTGTACAGATACAAATCCCAAAAGGACTGTAAATTTACCTGATTACCGGCCAAAGCACTAAAACTGTTTAGTGATAATTGAGAATTAATAAAAATACTACCCGAAGATGACGAATTATTTAGTGTACTTAAAGATAAAGTACTTGCAGCGGTGTTTATCGGCAAATTGGCTGTACCAATATTATTGCCTGAAGTCGATAGAGTAATTGAATTAGCCGTTAAAATATCATTACTGTTGCTTTGGCTAATCGAACCAGATCCAGATGCAACTATATTAACAATTCCGTTATTTATCGTCATTGACCCATTTAAGAAAATGCTCCCAAGCGTTGAATTAGTCATTTCAAAAGAGAAAGTACCGTTATTGCCGATATTTATGTTGGAATTGGAAAGATTCACTAAACCACTGTAACTATCGGTTAAATTTACAATGGGAGATGTAAGGTTATTAGCTATTTTCACACTTATCTGACTGGTGTCAATATTAACATTACCGCTTTTACCTATACTTCCACCACCAGTTACAAGGTTTACGCTACCGGATTGAATAAGAGCTGAATTAGAAGTGACAAAATTCGAAATAGCCGAATCAATATTTATAATTACTTCCCCAGTCCCACTATCGTTACCAGCTGAGAGCAAACCATTAATTGTTAACATGCCAAACGCCGTATTGGTCATTGATAAATCTAATACCCCCGAAGAACTAACAGTTAAATTATTTAAAGTTAGTGACTTAGAACTATCGTTAATATATGCGCTACCACCAGGGGCTAATAAAGTAAGGGAATTAGCCTCAGTTAAAACCGGATTTAACGCACTGCCAATACCACCTGTTGCAGCTTGCAGATTTAAACTTTCAAGCGTGTTTAAACTAGCACCACTGGCAATGGAAATACTGCCACCTGAAATAATAGCTAATTGAACTCCACCTAAGTTAAGCGACGAATTTATCACAATATCTGAACCAGATAAACTATTAACATTAGCAGAAATTGAACCAGTATAATTTCCGGACGAATCAAATACTATATTTGCAACCAGAGGATTCGCCGTATATAATTCGACAGCACTAGAAGCAAAAGTACCATTGGTTGATATAACTGAACCAAGATTAATTCCGGTTCCGCTATTAGCGCTACTAATTACAGTTAATTGCCCATTTACAATACTGGTACCAGGCATTCCAATTTCTATGGCATAATTTGTTGTACCATTACCGGTTAAGACTTCGCCACCAACACTCCCATTGGCGATAGCTACCAATACAACGTTTCCACCTACTGTACTTGCACCGCTAACGCTACCAGCTGTATTTATTATAGTACTTCCATTGGCTAAATTATTATTCGTAACCAAATCTATATTTCCACCTGTGTTTCCAGAGCTAGCACCAAGCTGAACCGAAACAGTTTCCGTATTACCAATAGCTATTCCAGGAAGAGGGATTCCAGTTGTGTTATTAGCACCCGAATAAGAAATATTACTACCAACACCAGCTATCATAACAACATTGCCACCACTTAAATTATTAGCTTGAGTATTAATACTCGTAGCTGAACCACTGGCTATATTTATATTACCACTGGCAATAATCGATAAAGGTGCTCCGTCAGTTGTTATACTTCCGTTCAAGGTAATGTTTCCATTTGTATTTACGTAAGTCGGGTCACCATTAACGATAGTGTTGCCAATTACCATGTCACCAGATTGCGTTGCCAAATGAACGCTATCAGCTAACGTATTTATCTGTCCAGTAACATTTCCCGTAAACCCTTGAACATATCCAGAATTAGCGTTTAAATTCAATTCATGACTCAAGTAATTACCGTAAATCAAATTCATACCGTAAGGTAAATTACTATTAGACAATAATGATTTACCGACTTCTAGGTTAATGTCACCTGAACCGGCTTGAAAAATACTATCCTGAGTACCAGTAACATCTAATGTATTGACACCAGAAATATTAATATTTCCTAAACCAGCTTCAATAGTGCCTGAATTATAGATAAAGGGTGAAACAAGGCTGACACCATTTGCGCCATAAAGGCCTCCTTCGTTCAACAAATAATTACTCGAAATTACCAAGCTATTAGATGAACTTATCAAACTACCACCCTCATTAACGATAGCATTGGCCTGAAGGCTGCCACCCATGGTAAATTCAATATCTCCATAATTAACCAAATTTCCATTAACCAAAAAATTACTACCAGTATCTATTAACGTAACACCGCGTGGCAATTCAAGATTATTTATATTATTACCAAGTATACTTACATTCAAACTACCACCAACGGCCTGCCCTAACGAATTAAGGACTAAAGACTGTTGACCAGTCGTTAACAGCTGATTAACAGTTACAGCTTCGGCTGGTGTTAAAAACTGGTCATCTTTAACTGTTAAACTATGTAGCCCTATGCTTAGGCTAATTTCATGGGGCAAATTAACAAAATCTTGGGATTTTACCAGCGAATTTAAGTCTAGACTAGAATTTACAATGCTATGTAAAATCGAACTAATTTCAGAGGTAGAGTTAATTAATGGCGAATTAAAACCCATTATTACCTGACCATTTTCATGAGCTAAACCAGGCAATAGTCCATCATGATTAACCTGATTGTGGATGGAACTGCTGTTATAATTACCGGTTTGACTGGCATAAACCATGGCCGATTGACTAAAAACCTGACAGAATATCAAAATTATAGCTATAACCTTTAAACATAAAGACTTAAACAAATAATTAATGCCACAGTGGTCACCGACATTACTAATGAACATAATTTAGAACCTCAAGTTACGTCAAAAATTTAAAAGTTATAAGGCTTAATTATATAAAATCAAGGCCTCTTTTGACCCTTATAACTTTATTAAGATAAACGCCCTGTAATAAAAGTCAAACTTGAAAGCCTATTAAAGAAAGAATTTAAACAAAAACCGAGACCATTGTGTTAAATATAATTAACCAGTTTCTACTAGAGAAGTTTTCCGCAATCAGTTTTTGACCCGACTGAAGCATTAGCTGTAAACCAAGTTTTAACTAACGACTATCAATTCTCCTTGAAAACAGAATTTTAGCTTTATTCGAAATTTACTAGTATAATATTTAAAATGTTTAACGAAACTTGAATTTTAACGTAACCCTTAGAGTATAAGATGGCCATAGAATTTCACGACAAAAATATCTACGTACAGAAATATACTGACCTTATGGGTTTTGGCCTTGAAGATAAGACCAAGCAAAACGCTGGTGAATTTACCTATTTCCCGATACCAGGTCTTACTTTTGTGCGAATTGATGGTATCTATCGCTCCTGGGATTTAGATAATGAAAAACAGATTTTAACCCAAGCGCCAAGTCTTACTGAACCAGGCCAGTTACCCAAAAATAAATATCTCATGGAAGAAACGCTAACCGCTCTGCATGCCCAAAGTGCCTATCTAGCCTTTTTAATCGTTGGCAATAACAAAGGCATAAGTTACTACATGGGAGCCAGTTATCCACCCCAGGTAATGGCTATTTTTGAAGATATGGCTAAAATTGACGGTTATACCCTGGATGAAGAATCCATCCGGAAATTTAATTTTAACAATTTAACCGCCAATCTGGATAGCATATACAACGGTCTAATTTTTCACCCCACGCCTTTTACCGCTAGCGAAATCCAAAATACCATAGAACCACTGTTAAATTATTCAAGTTTAGTTTCAGGAATGCCGGGTATTGAATATACCCTTGGTGAGGTATTTGAATCCGAGCAAATTGAACGAATCGCAGCCGCTATGCAAGGTAAGGAATTTGGCATAATGGTTTTAGCCGCAGCGATTCCGAAAAAAAATCTTATCGAAGAAGAACAAAATGAACTGGTCTTACTCCAAAAGGCACTTGAATCAGAAGATGTTGAAAAAAAAGCCCGCGCCAAATTTTATGTTGAACAGGCTGATTTATATTTAAAGCAAATTCAATTAGGTAATAGAATCGGTGCCTTTCAGACCAGTTATTATATGTTTGCTAACACTAAAGCAACGCTTGAGCTTTTACAGCGAACTGTTAATTCAATCTATAACGATGAAACATCCAGACCTAATGCGCTTAAATCTATCTGCGACAAAAATTTAGCAACGTTAATCTACAATTTTGCCTTACCCACCAATACCCGAAATAGCCCCAGCAGCAATTTGCTTTTAGGCTATGAATATTTAACTCCACTCAATTCAAGATATCTCTCAGCCTTTATCCATTTGCCCAAACAAGAGATTAGTGGCTTTAAAGTTAAGCGTTATGCTGAATTTAGCTTGGCCGAAATTAAACCTAAAAATCCAAACCGCTCAATCGCTATTGGGAATATTTTAGACAAAGGCAAAAATACCGGCAATCTTTACTACATTGATGTTGACGCTTTGCAAAAACACACCATTATCTGCGGGGTAACTGGTGGCGGTAAAACCAATACCAGTTTTTATCTGTTAGGACAGTTATGGCATTATAAAATTCCGTTTATGGTAATCGAACCAGCTAAATCTGAATATCGCCACATGATGCTTATGTCAGAAACGTTTAAAGGTGTGGGTCAAGCCTTTTCGCTTGGCGATGAAACAGTATCGCCATTTCGCCTAAATCCTTTTGAAATTATGAAAGGGGTTAAAGTCCAGACTCATCTAGACGCCCTTAAATCAGTTTTTAATGCCAGTTTTGAAATGTATTCACCGATGCCTCAGGTTTTGGAAAAATCCTTAAATGCAATTTACACGGTAAGAGGCTGGGATTTAGTAAAAAACACCAATAAGCGCTTACCACCAGGTGTTGAAATTGGTGATCCCGACTGCCCAAGTGAGATTTATCCAACCATGAAGGATTTATTTGAAATAATTGATCCAATTACGGAATCTTTTGGCTATTCTGAAAGAATTGGACCAGACGTTCAGGCCGCTTTGAAAGGCCGAATTGGCTCACTGCTTATTGGTGGCAAAGGACAAATGCTTAATACCAGGCGCTCAATTCCGCCTGAACTTCTATTTGGTCGACCGACCGTAATTGAATTGAAAATGGTATCAGAAGATAGCGAAAAATCATTCCTTATGGGAATGTTACTAGTTTTTCTTTATGAATATCGTGAATCCCTTGGACCACATGATAATTTGCAACACATAATGTTAGTTGAAGAAGCCCACAGGCTCTTAAAAAATGTACCAACCGGTCAGGCATCGGAAAGTGCTAATCCAGCTGGTAAAGCGGTTGAATTTTTTACTAATATGTTAGCTGAAATTCGTTCTTATGGTCAGGGTTTTATTATTGCCGACCAAATTCCCAATAAACTAGCTACTGAAGCCTTGAAAAATACCAATCTTAAAATCATGCACCGTATTGTGGCTAACGACGATCGTGAATCTATGGGTGGCGCCATGAATTTAGATAAAATTCAATTACGTCATGTAACAGCTTTAGGTCAAGGTGAAGCCGCTGTCTATGCCGAAAAAATGGAAGTTCCTTATCACTTAGCGGTAATGTTTGACAAAACCAAAGAAGTGCCACCACCAGATTCGCCTGAAGAATCTGATCAGATTGTGCGTGACGCCATGAAAGAGTTAGATATTTTAAATAAATTTGATAAATTTATGGGTTGCGCTACCTGTCCCACCCGTAATGTCTCCGATATTTTTACGGATGCCTTAATGGTAGCTGACGATGCCTATTTTCGGCAACAGTTTAATTTTTATATAATCGCTAGTTTCCATAATTTTTATTTCTTTCAAAATGGGATGGAAGAGCTTAAACTGCTCGTACAGAGGATTATTGGTGACCGCTATTTAGATTACCGAGTGGAGGGCTTAATCTGGTGCGCTTTAACCCAGGCCACTGCTCGTTTTTTTGAACGCAAGGGCGAAGAATATGTGTGGTATTATAATTTAGTCCATAACGAACAGGCAAAATTCCTAGATCTGTTAAAACTAATATTGTATCCAACCGAAAATTCTATGGCCTTAGAATCCCAACAGCTTGAATGGAAGAAAACTTATAAACAAGTACACAACCGCAATGAAGGGCCATTTACAGCATGCTCTAACTGCAAATCTAAATGTATGTATCATTTTGAAATTGAAGAAACTTTAAGGGATGAAAAAATTATGGCTGATTTTGATTCGTCTTACGAAAACAGTGAATCACCACCGGAAGTTAATATGGCCAATATTTCTATAATCTTAACTAAAATGATTATGAATGTTTTTGGTTATGATGATGTTAATCCGCCACCTAACGGTGTTACCGTAATGTCTGAACGCGACTTATCCTATTGTATTTCCGTTCATTACATAATGAAGAAAAAAATGGCCGCTGATGCCCAGCTTAAACTTTTAAACAAGGTTTCAGCAACTATTGATTCGTTTCTTAGCTAAATATCTGTAAGGTAATCCAACCAATCCTCAACTTAATTTAATCACAAACATCTATGGCTGAATTTGATCAACAACTAAATATCTGGGAAGAAAAAATTGCTGACTTGCGAAGACTTTATTTGATTAACGACAAACATGATAGTGATATTATTAGTCACCCCATGACCAATTTAATCTTTGTCAAAGTCGAATCATTACTAAGAACCTGGGATCTGGAACTAGAAAAACAAAGACGGAATCAGAATACCAATCAACCGCAAGATCCCAAACAAGGGCCTAAACGCCTTTATCCGATGGAATCAGCAATTATAAGTTCAGCTAAAACCAATGCTAATATTGCTTATTTAATCCTCGGCTCAAAAACTAAAATCGAATTTTATTATGGTTCTTCAATGTATAAATTTGATCAAAGTACACCGGATGATTTAACTGATACCAACCAAATTGTCACTGACAATTTCAATCTCATTAGACATGGTTTGTCTACTGTTTTTCGCGGCATTGAATTCAACCCCAAACAGTATTTCGGGAGCGATATCGTTAAACTAATTGAACCCTATGCCAATTACATTGGTATTGCTACAGGCAATCCAGCTTTAAGACTGGATCCTCTTGATAGCAATGATTTTTATCAGGTCGATCGTCTGGCCTCTGGCTTAAGAAAAAGCAAATTCGGAGTACTTACCTTAGCCTCACCCATACCCCAGACCTTTGTTATGAATGAATTAGAAAGTGTTCTTGAACAACTGGAAAAAACTCAAATGGCTGAAGATGCGCAGAAAAAGCACATTGTCAAACAGTATCTGGAACTTATGGAAATCTATAAGAATCAGATTATTAATGGTGTAAGCTTAGGAATGTATCAGTCTATTGTTTATTTCTTTGCCAACGACTATAATTCCTTTGTTCAACTGGAAGCTTCAATGCGAGCTATCTACTCTGATGTAAATTCAAAGCCAACTCCATTTCGCTTAATCAAAAATGACAATTTTAAAGACCATTTACTGAATTTTGGTCTTATCAGTTCACCTCGGCCAGATAAAAGTTATAACCCATTGATGGGCTACAAATATATGACACCATTAAATTCAAGACAGCTTTCAGCCTATATCCATTTACCTAAACAGGAATTGCCGGGGCTAAGAATTAAACGCACAGCCAATTTTACCACTTCAATAGTATCTCCGCGAAATCCAGCGCGCTCAATTGCTGTTGGCAATATTCTGGATAAGCGCAAAGATACTGGCAATTTATATGCTGTTGACGTAGACGCATTGCAAAAACACACCTTAGTATGCGGAGTAACTGGTGGCGGAAAAACCAACACCTGTTTTTATTTACTTGGTCAAATCTGGAAATTTAATATTCCTTTTATGGTAATCGAACCAGCCAAATCTGAATACCGTCATATGATGTTAATGTCTGATACGTTCAAAGGCATAGGCCAGGCCTTTTCACTTGGCGATGAAACGGTATCGCCGTTTCGCCTTAACCCATTTGAAATAATGAAAGGCGTTAAAGTTCAAACCCATTTAGATGCCTTAAAATCAGTATTTAATGCCAGTTTTGAAATGTATGCCCCAATGCCTCAGGTTATGGAAAAAGCCTTAAATGAAATTTATAGCTGTCGCGGCTGGGATCTTATTCAAAATATCAATCGGCGTTTGCCACCACATATTAAACCAGGCGATCCTAACTGTCCGCCCGAAATTTATCCAACCATGAAAGATCTTTATGAAATTATTGATCCGGTGACCGAATCATTTGGCTATTCTGAACGTATTGGTCCAGATGTACAGGCAGCCTTAAAAGCTAGAATTGGCTCACTGCTTATTGGCGGTAAAGGACAAATGCTTAATACCAGACGTTCGATACCACCTGAAATTCTCTTTGGCCGGCCAACTGTAGTTGAATTAAAAATGGTTTCAGAAGACAGTGAAAAGTCATTTCTCATGGGTATGCTCTTAGTATTCCTCTATGAATATCGCGAAACTTTAGGGCCCCATGATCAATTACAACATATAATGCTGGTTGAAGAAGCTCACCGTCTGCTTAAAAACGTACCAACCGGTCAGTCTGGTGAAGAAGCTAATCCAGCTGGTAAAGCTGTTGAATTTTTTACCAATATGCTAGCCGAAATAAGATCATACGGACAAGGCTTTATCATTGCCGACCAAATTCCGAATAAACTTGCCCCAGAAGCCTTAAAAAATACTAACCTTAAAATCATGCACCGGATTGTCGCTAAAGATGATCGTGATGCGATGGGTGATGCTATGAATATGGACGATTCATCCAAACGGCATGCTACTGCTCTTGAACAGGGGCAAGCAGTTGTTTATGCTGAAAGAATGGAACAACCCTATCATTTAGCCATTATGTTTGATAAAACCAAAGAAGTGCCACCACCAGAAACGCCTGAAGAATCCAATGAAGTTGTGCGCCAGGCTATGAAGAAACTTAATATTGTTGAAAAATTTGACAAGTATTATGGCTGTAAAGACTGCCTGCATCGGTGTGACACCTATATTCTAGCTTTAGCTAAAGAAGTTGGTGATGATACTTCATTTCGGCAGTCTTTTAATAACTTTATCCTGGAATGCCTTAATCAACCTGAAAATCCTGCTACTGATACTGACCCCATTAAAGCCCATAAAATCTTTACCGTTATCAATAAATATAAAACCTTATTTATAAATGACATTTACCGTATCTCACGTCGCCGGGCTAAAGATAATGTTATAAATGGAATTTTATGGTGCGTTATGACGCAAGCCAGTGAACGGTACTATGAACGCCGCGGTGAATTCAACTATTCATTTTATGACCAATTACAGGAAGTGTATGGCTTATGGCTAGCTATTTTACGCCTGGCCTTTACTGATGATGATTCTAAAGGCAGTCTAAATGTGCCCAAAATTATCGAATGGAAAACCAAAATGTTTGAAATCCGCAAACGGGCAACTGGCCCAGAAATAGCCTGTCATTTATGCACCAGTCCCTGCCAGTATGGCTTTGAAGTCAAAGAATTTATCCGCATGCGTGGGGTTCAGAGTGAATTTAAAAATTTATTTGAAAATATTGAAACCGATGCCTCAACCGTTATGGCCGAACATGCTCTGAAAATTGCTAAAGAACAAAATCTCATGACACCTAATAACATTGATTACATGTATTGCCTCTGTGTAAATATGCTCAAAAACATTGAATTGTCCTTTAAGGCTCAAAAAATTCTAGTCCAAAATGCCCGGCAAGTACTAGTTGCAAAACTAAATGAGACCAACAAGCCAACGCTTTAAATTAGCTTGGTTCGTCTTTCATTGTTTCAATTAAACGTTTAGCTTCTTTAATAAAGGCCGGATTATTATTTAGTTTTAAAATATGATTTAAGTCAATACGGGCAGCTTTATAATTATTTAACTTATAATTTATCTGGGCTTTACTTAATAACGCATAAAGATTATCAGGCTCAATTTGTAAGGCTTGGTTAAATTGCTCAACTGCCATGTTACGGTAAATTTTACGCTTGGATTCTACTTTATCTAATGAAGCCATCCGCAGATAAATATTGCCACGTAGCGCAAATAAACTGGCACAATTAGGGCTGGTTTGCTTAGTTTCTTCAAGCAGTAACAGCCCTTTTTGTAAGTCCGGCCATTGGTGCTTAAGGGATACTGGAGCCAGTTCCAGATACCCAATCGACTTAGTTAAAATACCAAGAACATAGAGATTTTTATCATTATGCTGCAATAACCATTTATACTCAAATACATTACCGTAATTATCCTCTTTTAAAAATGTTTTTAAGGCCAACTCTGGCTCATAATTTAGATAACTAAATATATTTAATTCAAGATTATATTTTTGAACAACTGATAACAATAAACTATTCAACTTTTCTAAATCATTATGACTATTAATATTATAAAAATCAGCAATTAACTTAGCACCAGTAATCGAATAATTATACCCTTCATCGATATAGTAAAGCTTTTGACAAGCTAATGCGGCATATTCATAGCCTAGATAATTATGCGGGTTTATACTAATAGCCTGTTTAGCATAGGCCAAAACCTTTTGATAATTTTTATTATGACTATAACAATCACTTAATAATATACAGGCATCATATGATTTAGGGTCTAGAACTAAAGCTTTTTTACCTTCATCAATGACATAAGTATAATTAACCAGGTGATTGAAAAGCTTATTATGATACTTTTCAAAATAAGTCGAATACATAAAACTAATTGGAATCAACCCGAAAATTTTCGGACATTCTAACTGATGCTTAGCTATGCACAAATGAGGATTAGTATAAAATTGCCGATCAAAATAATAATGAAATGGCTTTGGTGACAAAATCCAGAAAAACACAAATAAAATCATTATAAGGGCAAATTTTTCAATATAATTATAATAATTAAATAAATTTTTAAACCAAGCCAAAATCTGGTTAGGCTTAATTTTAAATCTATCGAAGAAAAATAACCCTGGACTTATGTTAAATATATTTTGTCCTTTGGTATTAATAACTGATGATGGCTTAGCTAAATCATCCTGAACGATATTCAGATTATTGATTTGTTCAGCTTTAACGTTAATTTTAATATCTTTAGCTAGTGGGGTAAAAATATTATTAGTCGTATTTAGTTTAGCCTCAGGCAAATGGCTAATATTTAGTCCAGCTAGAATATTTGGTTGGGGAATTACGTCAGACGGTGTCATGTCATCAACATTACTAGCCAAATCAGCCAAATCGTCAATCAAATCTTGAATATTTTGATACCGTTCACTAAGATTAATTTTGGTAGCTTTATTAATAATATAAGCTAATTTACTATTTATTTGAGGCGTTTCTGCTTTTACTTGGGCCTCACTAATTGGAATCGGGTCCTTACCAATTAATAAAAAATATAAACTAGCTCCAAATGCATATATATCACTTTGAATACAGGCTTGACCGCGAAACTGTTCAGGAGGAAGATAAGCATATTTACCAACTATAGTACCAGTAGCCGTAGATTCAATTTGTTTAGCAACATTAAAGTCAATAATTTTAATCAGCCCAGAATTATCCATAATTAAATTATCTGGCGTTAAATCACGGTGAATTATGGGTGGATCTAAATCATGTAAATACTTGAGAATATGAGCTATTTGTCTAGCTATATCAATTACTTTGGTTTGCGAGAAAACATTATTAGCAATAATATATTTTCGCAAAGAAATACCATTAATATATTCCAAGACCAGATATGCACGATAATCTTCGACAAAAAAATCAATTAACTTTACAATTTGCGGATGCTTAATTGACTTTAATATTTTAGCTTCATGTTCAAAATTTTCTAAAGCTTTCTTACGTACGCCAATATCTACATAAACTGGTAAAATAAATTCTTTTAAAACTACCACTTCATTAGTCAAATTATCAGTAGCCAAATAAGCTGTGCCTTGACCACCTATAGCAATTATATTATTAACAGTGTAAGCATTATGCTTAATTTGACTTTCATTAGCTAAAGGCCGTAAGTTATCGCGTTTAGGTGGTCCAGCTAAAGCCTCTAGCCACAATTGCGTATAACTAAAATTACTAGGCACAGTAAGGGCTTGAATCGTATCATAATCACGTTTAAGGTTAGGTGCCCAGGTTTCAATTGCCTTTAAAATATTTTCTCGGTCAGAAAGGCTGTTAAGCATATTTAAATTAATTACTAATTTTTTTCCTGAACTAGCCATAAAGACGATTGTTTCATTAGCCTTAGCTGTTCTTGCTAAAGCTAACGAAGTAATATCCGGCCAATTTAAATAATTAATATTTATCGTCCAATTCTTGAATAGTTGTAAATAAAGTTTAATTCCTTGACGATTTATTTCAAGTTTTTTATTATTTAGATAAATATAAATAAACCCAAAACTTAAACCAAACCCAAACAATAATAACTTTAAGAACCATTCCAGGGTAGAATTTGTACTAGGACTAGCCAAATGACTAAGATTAACAGATTGGGTAATTATAACTGGTTTAACCGATTCGTTAACAACTAGTAAATTGCTAATAATTCTATTTAAAATAAACCCACCACCGCCAAGACTAATAATTACCAGCACAAGTTTTAAAATGCTGCTTTCCCTTTTAAGGCTATGTCCAATAGAACGGCGTAAAATCATATTTAATATATTATTATTCTGTTCATAATTGATAATATATTTGTTAGGCGATGACAATTCTTCACTTTTAACCAAATGTTGTATTAGCTGCTTGACACAGCCAATATAAACCACGGCAGTAATTAACCATAACATTGGCATTAATAAAATAAGATAAAGAAACGGAAAAAATAAAATCGCAACAATTAACAAGGTATTTCGCTCATTAACAAATTTAAATCCTGGCACATGCAAGCTATCATTCAAGACAACGCTTAATTGATACAACCAATGCCAAAAAGTTATATTTAAAATCACACTGGTGAAAAGCAGTGCAAAGTATAATATACCCGGAATTAGATTAATAAAAATATACAAGTAAGAATAAGAAATTATTGGTATTAAAATCACTAAAGAATTTACAATACCTAATAAAGGAATAAATTTTGGACTGGCTAATTTGTTATTATTACGAAGAAATGGTTTAATTGCCAAATATATTTTTGTAAAACTTGAATAAATCCATAAGTATGAAGCCCCAAAAAAAATTAATACAAGGACTAAAGCGATCACACCATAATAAACAGGGTTCTGGAATGGATCAAAAATTTCCTGAAGCAAAGCTAAAATCCTCATAATAGCTCCATAAGCTACACCAATCTGAAACAGGATAAGCAAAATCCCCAAGCGAACCGAAGGAAACATAGACAAGATTTTATTATAAAATTCCTGTTTTATTTCAAAGGCCAACGAGGTTTTAGTTGGTTCAATATTTTTAAATTCGGGATCCATTTTACCCGCAGTTTCATGAACAGAAATTTGATCATCAATATTATCATCATTAGCCATAATCTTTTAATTTCCTTTAACAGAATCTGCTGAAAAGCTTTTCAGGGATTTTAATAATTTTAAGACTTCGCCTATTGTCTGCAACCGCTGACTACTTTCAAAACAAGTCAAATTACTAATTAAATTATTCATATTATCACTAATGCCTGGCAATGTATCTTTGGTTATGGTTTGTGTTAAAGGAATAGGATCCTGCCCCGTTAACAGATAAAATAAACTTCCACCTAAAGCATATAAATCACTTTGCGGACTGGCTTGACCCCGAAATTGTTCGGGAGCAATATAAGCCTGTTTACCAACCAAAGTACCAGTAGCTGTACCCAAAAATTCATTAGCACAGCCAAAATCAATCACAACAATTTCTGTTTCGTTTTTAAACACAATATTATCAGGCGTAAAATCACGATGTATTATACAAGGATTGCAGTTATGTAAATATTCTAAAATTAAACTTAACTGAATCGCTATATCAATTACCTGGTATTCATTAAAAACTCCATTTTGCCTTACATATTGACGCAAATCAATACCATTAATATATTCTATTAAAAGATAATTACGTTCTGCTTCAACAAAACAATCGTAGATCTGAGCAATCTGAGGATGATTTAACTTTGTCAACATGGCAAATTCTCTACTTAAATATTTTTCGGCCATTAATTTTTGAGCCAAATCACAATTTTGCGGCACAACTGCTTCTTTTAAAACAAATAATTGTGCTTGTGCTTTTTGCACCAGATAAATTGCCGAAAATCCGCCAAAGGCTAATTGCCGAATAACAGTAAGTTGGCCATTTTGCAATTTATGATTAGGTTCTAAAGGAATAAAAGTTATGGCATTAAATCTGCGAGATAATTCTTCCTGCCATAACTGAGTATAACTTATTTGGTCTAATCCTTTATTAGAATTTTGAATTAAATTTTGATATTGAATTAATTCATCTGACCGTTTACAATTAATCCCCCATAATTCTATAGCTAACAGCAAATCTTCAATATCGTTATTTTTTAAATACTTTAAATTTAAAGGTAATAAAGTAACATTGGCAAAATCTAATAATAGAATTTTCGAACGAGAGTTATTTTCAGTAATTAATTCAGCATGCCTAAGTTTAGACCAGGATAGTCTTAAATTATTGGCTAATTGGTAAGAGAAAAACCAAGGAAAAATCAACCCATTTTTCGATAAATAGATTTTGTCATCTTCAGCCATGTATGAAAGCCAAAAACCAGCTAATATAAATATACCGAAAATCCCAACAATAAATATCGTAAGCCACAGATTTAAATGCGATTGAGTAACAGTATTCCAGCCGATAAAAAGTATTAAAAATAATGGCAAAATCATACTCCATACTGGCAAAAACAAACAAAGTAAAATAATGTTTAACTTTCGTAATCTAGAATTATAGGAAATTGCTATTTGGTGTTCAGTCATAAAATTAATCTAAAAAGTTTAAATTCGATCTAATTTAAACTAATAATACCTCATCTAAATTTTAAAGTTAAGTTATAATTAGAATTAAGCTGGTTCTCTTAAACACACACATATATGAACAATTACATTATTACTACAATAATCATATGCCAAACTTTATGTTCGGGCAACTTAGCTTTTGCTCAGTCTAATGATATTAATGGAAACACTGGTTTGCAAATGCCCGACAAAGTCAATTCAACGACAAACAGCAATTTTAATAATTCATCGATAAATACAATCAATAATGTAACGACTAAACATCGCATTGCCAATTTTTTTAATTTCTTTCACCGCAACCATAACGCCATGGTTTTTCCTGGTAATGGTGGTTTACCAACACGCATTATGTCAACGGGCAATGGCAACGCCATGGTTTTTCCTGGTAATGGTGGTTTACCATCACGCATTATGTCAACGGGCAATGGCAACGCCATGGTTTTTCCTGGTAATGGTGGTTTACCATCACGCATTATGCCAACGGGTAATGGCAACGCCATGGTTTTTCCTGGTAATGGTGGTTTACCAACACGCATTATGTCAACGGGCAATGGCAACGCCATGGTTTTTCCTGGTAATGGTGGTTTACCATCACGCATTATGCCAACGGGTAATGGCAACGCCATGTTTTTTCCTGGTAATGGTGGTTTGCCAGCACGCATTATGCCAACGCAGCAATGGTAACGCCATGTTTTTTTTTACCATAACAGCCTTTAGGCTTTTAAAATTTGTAGCTAATTTTTACCTTTAATTAAATACTTAAATACAAGTAAAATTTCAAAGAACAAATAGACAATAAGAATGTTTAAATTTTACAATAGGCTTTACTCTATCCATTAGAATTTATAACCATGTTTTAATAAATATTTTTGGCGATAGGTCTCTTCTTCAAAATGATTGTAATCATTAACTGGTAGTATTTCAGTTATAATTGGTCGATTTAATTTATGAGCCATTTTAAGTTTAGTTGCAGTAGCCAGTTTTTTTTGATACAGCTTCGGCCATTTTAATTTTGTCATTACTAGCTTCGGTAGCCTTAACTGTTACATTAAATGAAATAATTAAAGCAAATGACACCATTAAATTTAGCCAAATATTTTTTTTAAACATTTTTATCATATTAATTCTCAATTTTAGTTAATCACAAAGTTAGAAGTATTGGTTCAATATAAAATTTAGCCATCGTTACCTTAAGCCAGGGTCAATTAATGACACATATTTTGACCATGTTTTAATAAATATTTTTGATGATATTCTTCAGCTTGATAAAAATCACTAAGGGGTAATATTTCAGTTACAATTGGGCTTTGAAATGATTTTGCCATTTTAAGTTTAGATTCATTAGCCAGTTTTTCTTGATCTTTATTAGTGTAAAAAATAATTGAACGATATTGGGTACCAAAATCTGGACCTTGACGATTTGGCGTTGTTGGGTCATGACTTGTCCAGAAAACCTTTAATAATTCATTATAAGAAATCAAATTAGGATTATACTCAATTTCGACACTTTCAGCATGATTAGTCCTTCCCGTACAAACTGTCTGATAATCCGGATCGCAGTAATCACCACCACAATAACCAACCCGAGTCGAAATCACCCCTTTTAATGTGCGAAAATGTTCCTCAACTCCCCAAAAACAACCAGCAGCAAACACAGCTATTTCCATTTTAGGTTCTCCTTCATTGGCATTGACCACCATATTAAATAACATTCCTAATCCTAAACATACCATTAAACTTAACCCAATAATTTTTTTGAACATTTTTAATCATTCCTTGGTTTAATTTACGGTAATTACGCTTTTAATTTTTTTAATCTTCTGTATATTATAAATTATAATTCAGCAAAAAATTAGCTAATTTCTAGAATTTTTCATTGAGGCAAAATATGGGCAACCTAGAACAATTTATTAACCAGGTAAAGTCCACCCAAAATGACCAAGGTAAAATTAACCTGCAAAATGCCGTTAAAAATTATTCCACCAATCCAAATTTTAATCCTAATGATTTAAATAATTCAACTAATGGCTTTACGGATACCCAAGGTGGAGCGCTCAACCCCCAAACAGCTAATGATTCACCGATAATACCCTTACCCAGCAACAGTTCAACTTTAGCAAACCTGAAAAATTCAGGTAGTGCTAACGACATTACTTATCGCCCACCAGATTCTACGCAGTGGAATCCCGGAAGTATTCCCTGGAACTCAGTCAGTCAACTAGCTAACCCTAACCAGCCACCGAACCCTTCGCCTGATAGTCAATTCAATACGCCAATTGACTATAGCCGAATGCTCGTTTATGGTGGTTTAGGTGGCCTACTTGGCGGTGGGCCAATTCCTTATGCCGTAAAATTTATCGACAAGCAAATCACGGCAAAAATACCTAACGATACAAAATTCAGCCATTATTATAATGATGTCAAAACAAAATGGCAAAACCTTTCCACAAAAAATACCCCACATACAGTTCAAACTCCAAATTATAGCGTTGATCAAGGTGGCGATATTAACACTGATTTTGCTGATTACAGTGAAAAATTTGTCAAAAACCTCCACCCAGAAATTAATGGCGAGGATAGCTTTTTTGCCTTTAGCCATTATTTAAACAATAGTGTTGGTAATAAATTAGATAATTTAATTAATTCACCCAAATTAATTAAACCCAATGAATTCATTAGCGATCACAGCGATATCTTTGGGGTTAATAGCGTTCCTGAATTAGCTGGCGAATTTGTAAAAGGAGCTGCTATAGCTGGTTTAGCTGTTTCAGCTAATGATTATGTCGACAGATTATTTACCCAACAAAATCACCATGATGCCAATTGGCTCTTTAACGGACTATTTTTACCCGTAGCCCTATCGGCTCCAAATATGGCATCAGTAGTAACTTATGGTCTTGGTGGCTCAATTGCCAGCCTGGCCATAAACGCAATCTTACCTAAAGGAAATGGTGAAACCCAATATTCACAATTTTTAAAACCAACTCCATTTTCCAGTTTATTAATGGGAGCTTCAATGCTTATGCCAGCTGAAACCACGGCCGCACGAATGACTTATATTCTTGGTGCCTGGACTTTAGGCAATGTAAATCATTTAATTTTTGATAAACCAGATTAAATTTTTTCAAATAAAGATTAATTTTAAAGCTTTATGGTATTTTTACGCATTCACTTAATCAATTAATAATTTATACTTTCTCTAAAATCCATATTTTACTTATTGCTAGGAGTACATTTTAATCATGAAAGAGTCGATGGAAGAATGGTTATACTTTAATAATGTAAAATATAGTGTTGAAAAGAATCCTCAAACTAACATCAAACTAAGTAAGCAATTATATGAATTAGCCCAAGGTCCTAGTATTTCAAGCAATCCTCAAACTACTGGTAACGACACCCAAATTACCGCCCCAGTAGCTCAAACACCTCCCGTTGGCGACACCCAAATT
>JAKAZS010000008.1 GCA_021815785.1 bacterium | reverse complement strand
TTCATTAAATCATTAGGATTATTTATGGTTATTAAATTGTCAGACGTATTATTCACCGAACCGTAGATTAAGACTTTTGTGCTATTGCCATTGAGCTCATGGGCTAGCATGCTTAATTCACAAGCGTTTGGTGGCGTCGAATTATATTGATTTTTGTTATTACCTTGAATATAATTTTCAAATGGTGTGTCTTTAGTAAAATCTTTGTTTTCAACATATCTCAATTTAGGGTCCCTATTTTGCATAATAACATTCATTAATACATTATCACTAATCTGGCCTAAATAATCTCTTTCTCCGTTAATTTTAGAATTGAGATTCCAGTTTGCATTACAATCGTTAGCATTATTATCTGGTTTTAACGATTCTAAATTAATTTTTAGATGGTTACTAGCTACTTCAATATTACCATTGCTCAAAAAAGCGTCAGTTACAATTTTAGCTAATATATCAGGGTGATTAACTAACATGTTTTCACGTAAAGCTGTTACCGTAAAGGTTTTGAAGTCACCTTGATTAATATCATGGCTATTTTTAATATCATTTAATAGACATTTGGCTAACGTGTCTCCGTCCGCTATATTTAAAGGCTTATTTGGTTTTATAGTTATTAATTTAGCAATATTCTCATAAACATCAGAGTATTTTGAATATACGCCATCATTTCTAGCTATTTTGTTTATATCATCAATATCAGACGTAAATAGTACAATACCAATCAAACGCCATATAAAAGTTCGTGGTACCGCAAGCCCAGATGACCCAGCTTTAACTGAGTATTGGGATAACCGCAAATTACAAGGTAGTAAACGTCTTGCTGATCCAGGCTCAATAAGCCATAGCGTGAAACAGATGCTGAAGGCTTGAGCCGCTTGCGGGGAAACTTGCACGAGCGGTTCTTAGGGGAGTTAGGCAGCGGCGACGTTGCCTTTCTTACCCGACTCCACACCTTGAATAAAGATTAGTAATTTGGTAAATTCACCTCAAATAAAATCGTTTGACGTTAATCAATTTTCCCACTATTTCCACCTGACGATTACTAAATTTACGCTAAAAGCTCTAATAAATATCTGCTTGTTTCAATCTTGGTTTTAAATTAATTATTGATGATAGCGAACATCGCAAGAGCAGAAATGCCACAGTTGTGTTGGACGACAATATATCTGACAATTACGCACCTGGTTTTAATTATTTAAAACCGTTCAGCAACTACTTTACCTTGCGTAAATAATAATAAATAATCACGTCCACCAGCTTTTGAATCCGTTCCTGACATATTAAAGCCACCAAAAGGCTGAACGCCAACGAGGGCTCCCGTACATTTACGGTTTAAATATAAATTACCAACATGAAAATGAACTCTAGCATATTCCAGATATTCACGATTATTAGTAAAAACCCCTCCCGTTAATCCATATTCAGTATTATTAGCAATATCAATAGCTTCAAAAAAGTTTTTAGCTTTAACCAAGGCTAAAACTGGCCCAAATATTTCTTCCTGACTAATTCTAGCCAATGGATCAACATCACCAACTACAGTTGGCTCAATAAAATAGCCGTCATTAAGCTTAACGATATTGCCACCAGTTAAGATTTTACCTTCACTTTTAGCTATTTCAATATATTCCAAAATACTTTTATAGGCTGATTTTGAACTAACCGGACCAAAATCAATACCCGATTTAGCCACATCACCAATTTTAAGATTTTGCGTTTTTTCCACAATAAGTTTAACCATTTCAGCATAGACAGTTTCATGAATTATGGCTCGTGAGCAAGCCGAACATTTCTGTCCCTGAAAACCAAAGGCACTTGCAACAATAGCTGTAGCGGCTTTATTTAAGTCCGTATTACTATCCACCACAATTGAATCCTTGCCACCCATTTCTAACACACAACGTTTAATCCATTTTTGACCAGGGCTTACTGAACTAGCTAAATGATTAATGCGTAAACCGACTTCCTTAGACCCCGTAAAAGCAATTGCCCGTGTTTTGGGATGGGTAATTAAATTATCGCCAACTTCACTGCCTGAACATGGTACAAAGTTTAATACACCATTTGGTAAATTAATACTTTCCATTAATTCAAAAAATTTATAGGCAATCATTGGCGTTTCGCTAGATGGCTTAAGCACAACCGTATTTCCAGACACAATGGCTGCTACTGTCATTCCTACCAATATGGCTAATGGAAAATTCCAAGGCGGTATGACACAGACAACACCAAGAGCCTCATAAGTAAGTTGATTTTCTTCACCAGGATAATGAATTAACGGCTGCATTTGGGCTAAACGCATCATTTCGCGTGCATAAAACTCACAAAAATCAATAGCTTCAGCTACATCACCATCTGCTTCAGCATAACTTTTACCAATTTCCAGAATTAAATAAGCTGATAATTCATACTTTTGCTCTTTCATTAAATTAGCCAAGCGCAAAATATAACGACTACGTATTTCGGCAGATACTCGCGACCAAGTAGTAAAAGTTTGGCTAGCCAATTCGATAGCTTCATTAACCTGACTAACATTGGCTTTAGAAAATTTTCCAATTATTTCACTAGGATTACTCGGGTTCGTTGATATTAATAAATCATTAGTAGTAATTTTCTTACCACCAATTATAATTGGGTAAGTTTTACCAAACTGGCTTTTTACAAGTTTGATAGCTAATTCCATTTTGTTTACATTTTCCGCAACATTAAAATCAGTAAAAGCTTCATTCGCAAAACAAGTTATCATTACTTACCTCCAAAATTACAAAAACACCATTATTTATTATTTCTTTATGATTATCCTAAACAAAAAAACTATTCTAAAGTTACAATATGGAAAGGGCTTGTTAACCTTACAATTACAAAATATTAAAGGTTATTTTCATTATTTTTTGGTTAAATTCAACTATTTTAAGCCCGGTTAATTGTTAAGCATCAAATTTGACCCCAACATGAAACAAAAACTGTCACTAATTGCTAAAACCTACCAATGGTTATGGAATAGTCTTGCTAACCAACTTTTATTTACTTACCTTATTTTAATAACTCTAGCCCTTTTAACTATTAGCTTTTGGGCATTGGTTTCGATAAAAGCTGAATCCATTAATGATTTACGTAATTCATTAGAAGTTGAAGCCGTCAATCTAGCTTTAGAAATTGACAATGATCTTGCCATAGACTCAATTAAATCCAAAATGCGCATTAAATCAGCTGTGGACAGACATGCATCCAAATTAGGGGTATCGATTACCGTTGTCGATCGAGATGGTCATGTATTAGCAGATTCGGATGTAATGCTTAAAGCTACCAATGGTGAGAATTTATCTAATCAAAGTGAAATTAATGAGGCTTTGGCTGGAATTATGTCAATATCTACGCGCAACTCACCTAATACACAAAGCAACTGGCTTTATGTAGCCTACCCAGTAAGGGCTATCGGCCAAACGACTGGAGTTATCCGCATTGGCGTCCAGTTAACGCAAATTGAACAACGGTTACACCAGGATCTTATTGTTTTTTTAGAAATCACCTTAGCTACCTGGATTATCACTATTTGTATTAGTTTATGGCTAGCTCAAAGGGTTAGTAAACCAATAAAAGACATGAGTAATCTAGCCAAAAAAATCGCCCTATCGGGAGATATTGCCCATATTGTACCTGTTAACCGCCATGATGAAATTGGTGAATTAGGTCAGTCGTTTAATCAAATGATTAAACGACTTCAGGCTCAGGAAAAATTACGCCAGGAATTTATTGCGAACGCTTCTCATGAACTTAAAACACCAACTATGGCAATTAGCTCAGTTGTTGAAGCCCTTCTGGCTGGAGCTAAAGATGAACCCGAATTAAAGGATCAATTCTTAAATTCTTTAGATAGATTAGTTATAAGGCAGTCAAAATTAATTCAAGATTTACTCGATATTAGTCAGCTTGACGCTGAAACTGGTATTGCCTGGGTTGATGAAGTTAATCTAGTGGACTTATTAAATGAATCAATAGAACATATTAAATCACAGTCCGAAAAAAAATCACTTGTCCTGAAAACCGAAATAGTATCACTTCAAAACACCCAACCAATTGTTCCAGGCAAATACAATCATTTGCTTCGCGCAATTAACAACATTCTTGCCAATGCCATAAATTATACCAGTGCAGGTGGTAATATTACCCTTAGCGGTCAATTTATCAATATTGATGATGTTAATCATGTTGAAATAAAAATTATTGATACTGGGGTTGGTATTGAAGAAAAAGATTTAAACCATATTTTTGAACGCTTTTATCGCACAGATAAAGCCCGCGCTCGTGCTAGCGGTGGTACGGGCCTAGGGCTAGCGATAACTTATGATATAATCCATAAACATAATGGTATAATCAAAGTCGAATCCAATATTGGTAAAGGAACCACTTTTACGGTAATACTGCCAATTATAAATATTATAAAGCTAGGCACCACTTCGGCTAAAGAAGAATTACACCATGTATAAATATTTCAAACAACTGTTGATAAATTTAAAACCAACACAAATTCCAATAAAAAAAATTCTACCCGAGCAAACGACTCCCTGCTGTAGCAATGAAGTGATTATTACCTATCGCGGTCTTAGTGATTTTCGTCAATATATAGCCTATAATCGGCAATATGCTGATATTAAATATTTTAAACAACATTATCTAAAAGTTTTTTGTGCTAAATGCCGTAAACGCATTAACTATGATTAACTGATTTTTTTTACCTCTAATATAATTTAGTAAAAGTTTCTTGTATAATTAGTCAGAGTTTTCTTTAAAATGAATATATGATCATAAAAAAATTTATTAATTCCTTTAGTCTTATAGCTTTGTTTAGCTTATTGTTTTTAATTATGGCCTACTGCGATCTGGTCAGCGCCAAGCACAAAGACACAAAAGATCCTGTAGCCAAAGTTATCATTGACCCCACCACTTTAAACTTAATCAATACCTTAAGCCTCCACCCTGAATTAATGCATTTAGAGTTTTTACAATACTACATTGGCCGCCCTGAAAACGAAGCCGTTCATCGTGTTAACTTACATAAACATTTTTATTGGTATGACAATAGTAATCATGCCTTGAAATATGAAATGGAACAAATTTTACAAGCCCCCTTTCAAGTTACCAAAAGTACTTTTACTGCCATTGTCACCGATAGCCATATTAACCTCAAACAAACCAAATCACTATTGGGCGATGATTTTCAGCAATTTTATGACGAAAAAGGCATACCTTGCACTAGTTATGCAACTTCACCCAACACCCAGTTGATTTTTAAACAGCCGAGCAACGCCTTTAGAATTACCAAAGTTAGTGTTGATTACGCTGGTCCACCTTTACCCGGACCAAGTCTCCAATTTATAGGCTTTGCCCAAGATTACCGATTGCAAAAACTCTTAAAAAATCTTGACAACGGTAATCCCCAAGAATTAATTACCATACTTAAGTCACATTTAAGTGAATTTCCTAGTGACGCTAAGGCTCATTTAGAATTAGCGAAAGTGTATCAAAAGACGTTTAATTTAAATGATGCCATCAAAGAATTTCAGACCGCCATAAATTGTGCCAATAACGACCCGGTAATTACTGATGAAGCTGATCAAGCCTTAAGGTCCTTAAAAGTGTTGCCTCCTCAATAATTAAATAATATGCAAATTGATTTAACTATCCAAAAAGAACTTATTTTTAAAGCAAAAATAGCCTTAAAAAATAGTTATTCGCCATATTCAAATTTTAAAGTTGGTGCTGCCTTATTAACATCAAACCAGGAAATTATTACGGGGACAAATATTGAAAATCGTTATTTTAACCTAACTATTTGTGCTGAGCGCACGGCAATAGTTAAAGCCATTAGTAAAGGAATTAATAATTTCCAGGCTATCGGCCTAGCCAGCCTGAACAAAGACCAAAATATTCAATACAACTGTTATCCCTGTGGGGTTTGCCGAGAATTTTTACACGAATTTACGCCCAATATTTTAGTTATTCTTGAAACTGCTGCCAACCAAATCAAAACAATTAATTTAACCGAATTATTACCTCAAGATTAAATTTTTACGTTTAACTTTTACATTATACTGATCATAAAATAGTTCCATGTCTCAAGATTAAATTTTTACGTTTGCTGCAAAATTCACTTGACAATAATAACACTTAAATTTATTATTATTTTATAATTTATGAGTTTTTAAAACTTCTTTCACTTTACTAAATGGAAACCAATGTATCAATTTAATCAACCACTTGAAAAACATGTTCCTGATGAGGCGAGTAAAAAACAGCCTAGTGGGCTTCAAGGTTTTTTCGTCAGCCTCTTAAAAGATACGGATAAAGCTATTGGTTCTTTTAAATCCGATAGCGACTATGAAATTGGCGTAACTAAAAAAGTTCTTGACCCGATTGACAAAATTCAACCTCCTACTATTGAAAATCAAGCCCAGTCAAACCTTCGAGAAATTAAGCCACCAGAACCCGAAACACCCATTAATACTGATACAGGTAACATAAAGCCAGCAATAACTTATAATATAGAAGCTATTCAAAAGATCGATGCCAAACAAATTGAATCGCTTAAAAATGCTAGTTTACATACAAATTTTCAAAATTACCTTCGCTTTGCCTAAACTAAGCTAAAATATTCTTTAATGACACAAAATTTAGCTGGTATACCCGCAACCAAAAGGCGTGGCTCATTTATTATGGGTTTACTTTGGCTTACAATGGTAACTGGCTTCCCCTGTGTTATTAGTGGTTTTACTTGGGCAAAAACTAATTACCCAGTTAGTGATATAACCATCTCATTACTGTTAAGTTATTTTATTTTAGTTATTTATGCCTTTTTAGCTAGTTATCTGGGCAGTTTAACTGGGCAAACCTATACCATTATGACTAGATCCATTTTTGGACTGTGGGGGTCTTATATCATAAGTATCATTGTCATTGGTATTGCCTCACTGTGGTATGCCATGACGGCCTTATTTTTAAGTACAGCATTGGTTGATTTATTTGCCTTACCCCTAAATGCTGGTATTTTGGCGGCAATTCTGGCCATTTTAATGGCTTTTAATAATTTATTTGGCTTTAAAGGCATTACCGTATTTGCCGGCTACATTGCAGCACCAGCTTTAATTATCTGGATTTTATTGGTTTTAGCCAAATTGCACCCGGATTTTAGCCAAATTATTAATCAAGTAAAATTAACTAATCTTAGCTTTAACTCTTTTGCAGGGGTTAGTTCGTTTGTTTTAGGTTTTGGTGCCTGGGGTAATGAAGCTGATTTTTGGCGTTATAGCAAACCTCATAAATTCAAAATTCTTATAGCCTTAATTTTAACAATTTTTGTTGGTCAAGTTATATTCCCTTTGACCGGATATGTTATCGGTAAATTAAACAGCCACAGTGCCATAATTGAATTACCTAAAATAATGACTCATTATACTTACTGTGGAAATTCAATCATAACTGCCTTGGTTTTGATAGCTTCTTATTTTGCCGTAAATGACTCCTGTTTATATGGCCTGGCTAATGCCGTGAAAAATATCTACCCTGTTTCAAGAAAAAAAATAGTGATAATTGTAAGTTTAATCACGGCTATAATGGCCTATTATTTAAACCTCTATCCGAATGCCTTTTTATGGATTGCTAACTTATCAGCATCAATTTTACCCCAAGCGTCTATATTACTAATTGTAGAATGGTTTCTGTTTACCAGAAACGATCATAATAAATTTTCTTTAAGTATTAACGATAATACCAAAATTAAATGGCTAGGTTGTCTTGCCCTATTATGTGGTTATTTAGCGGGGTTTATTAATTCAAGGCTCAGTTTACAAAACACCAACGACTTTAATTCATCCAATGTAGTATTTATTTGGCTGGTATCACTTATTGCCTATTGTATTTTAAAACTTATTTTTAAAGAAGCAAAACAATTAATTAAATAATATTAATTCACACTCAAGCGAACTGAAATTAATGCATTTCTTGATATTATCTTGATAAAATAAATAATATTTGTGCCTCACGCCTAATGTTTATTTTTTATGTTTAATTATCGTTTATATCTAGCAATAATCATTATTCTGCTTACCCAAAATTATGGTTTCACTCAAGACTTAAGCAATCTAAATAAAAATAATGATTTAGCTATTGACACTAAATATATATCAAAACTATCACCCCAGGCTCTAGAATTAGCCAAGAACCTTCATGTCTTATCATTAATTAAAATTATTAGTGAAAATGAAGATATTAATCTACGTGAATCACCACAAAATTTTGAAGAATTAATTACTCAGTTTAATATGCTTAAAGTCAAAGGCCGCTATAATTCAATTCTATTTAAAGCATCGCTAGAAATCGACTCATTTGAATCAGTTTTACAAAAAGAAATAAACCAGTACCACGAAGTGCAAATGGTGTTATCCGAAAAAGCCAATAAACGCATCAATATGACTAATTTTGCCAGCTTTTGGTCCAACGGAGCCTTATGGGCAGTAGCTGAAGCCTTTGACATCCCTACATATCGTAACCCTTTAGCTAAATTATCCATTGTTTCAGGATCTACCGGAATTTTAGCCGGCATTATTCCCAGTGCCTTTTCACTTTATTCCTTACCCTTCTTATCAAGTAAACAATATCCTATGGAAAATGATCCTAATATGCTAGCACCATTATTTAATTATCAAATTCCACCCAACAAACAATATCCTTTATTAATCTGGAAATATCTTAATCATAAGGCCATTGAATCCAATAGTGCTAATTTAACACGACGTGAGATATTAATTAATAATTGGATTAAAAAAGGCTTTATTTTAAATGAGAATAATGTCAAAGCCAAAGAAACTCTTGATATAATTTGTAGTACGGTTACCCAAAAAAAAGGGTTTAGGCTAACTACCCTTGGCTACCGTGAAAGTATGTTGTCCGATGTTAGTGGTTTAGTTTCCAACCTAAAGATATATCTTCAGGAATTAATTAAACTAACAACTCAGTAGTCAGATTACTCCTTAAAATATTATTCACATAATTTTCTTTTAATATTTTTTTTAATACTTTGACATTTGCAAAGTAAGTTATAATAGAATGTCATTAATTACTAAATTTAGGTGATATTCATTAAGTATTTACATAGTGGTTATATTATATTCTGCCAAAAAGCTGAATTTGCTGAAAACGGTAAAGTCAATGCCATTGGTTTGTTCGACCTGTTTATGCATAAATCATTACCCGTAAGAATGAGTTGTCATTGGCTGATTGGTTTTGGCACTCCCTATGAACGGCGTCAATATAAAGGAATTGCTAGTATTGAAGATCCAACTGGTAAAGAAATTTATCGCTGTGAATTTAATGCCAATGACCCAAGCGACTTATTTAAAGGTAATTATATTTTACCGGTTGATGTGGACTTAGAAAAGGAAGGTTTATACATTGCCAAAATTTCTTTATTAAATTGGGAGAATAAAGTTGTCTGGGATATTGAACGTAAATTCTGGACAATGATGGAACAAGATTCACCACCAGATCCATAATTATAAATATGAATTACGATGATTCTAATATTAGTTTTAACAATGATCTTATTTGTAAGACTTGCAGCCGCTCTTATCCATATGGCATGGTATTGTGCCCTTTTGACAATACAACTTTAACCAAGCCTAATGACGATCCTTTTATTGGTAATATTTTTGCCGAAAGATATGAAATATTAGATCTTATTGGCAGTGGTGGCATGAGCAAGGTATATAAAGCCAAACAAAAATATATTGATAAACTAGTAGCTATTAAGGTATTAAATTTAATGGCGGCAAATGATGAAAATAGCTTTGAACGCTTTCAAAGAGAAGCCCAAACCGCTAGCTCACTAAAACACCCGAATATTGTTGAAATAATTGACTTTGGTGTCACCACCAATTCAATTGCCTTTTTAATTATGGAATATTTAGAGGGTGAAAGCTTACTGGAAATTATAAATCGTAATGGCTTTTTACCATATAATTCAGTACTGGAAATTTTCATCCAGATTTGCGATGGCATGAATCATGCCCATAAAAGAAATATCGTTCACCGTGATCTTAAACCAAGTAATATTTTAATTTTAGAATATACCGAAAAACCCCTAGTTAAAATTTTTGACTTTGGCATTGCTAAATTTCTTGACTTACAGGAAGTTAGTACCAGACCAGATCTAACTCAAAAAGGTGATGTCTTCGGTTCTCCACTGTACATGAGTCCTGAACAATGTAAAGGTGATGGCCTGAGTACCAGTTCCGATATATACTCATTAGGCTGCGTATTATTTGAATCGTTAACTGGCGTACCACCATTTCAAGGTAACAGCAATTATGATATTATGAGTAAACATGTAAGTGAATTATGCCCAAAACTTACTACCGTTTCACCTTATTTAATCATACCACCTGAGCTTGAAGACCTCGTTCATTCAATGCTGCAAAAAAGACCTGAATCTCGTCCTAAGTCCATGGAAATCATCAAAGACCAACTTAATACCATAGTTAATTTGTACAGCCAACGTAATTCTCCTGAAAACAAAACAGCGCCAGCGAAAAACAATAATATTAATACTAATATTTCCCAAACCAAAATCGAAGCCATTAACAAAATTGAACCTTTAACACCTAAACCTGTCTCAATGGTTGACTCAACTAAATTCAAAAACACTATTTTAAAAGAGTCAGTTCAAAAATTGGAAAAACAAAATAAAATTCTCGCATCTAGCATAGTTACAATTTTTGTAACTTTACTTTTATTCTTAAACTGGTCAGGATCAGTTAACAATAAAGTTCCGCTTTACAAAAAATTATGGTGGGATGGTATTATGAATTTTGGTCATTTATGTGAAAGTAATAAAAACTATGAATTAGCTAAAGTTATGTATGTTAATGCGGCTAATATTGCTTACGACTTCGAAGATGCTAACAATCGCGAAATACTTGCTCTAGTTGCCTTAAGAAATCTCTATCGCAAGGAAAAACCCGATAGTAATATTTTAAATGCCTTAAGGGAAAAGATTTTAAATGCCAATTTGCAACGCATCGAATCTCTCTATAATAATCTAGGTGAGGATATTCCTGAAGTAATCAATTTAAATAATAACCTTATTCCTAAACACCCTACTAAAAATGCCGCTAAACGGTATAGTGATCAATTAATTAATGATGCTACTTTATCCTTGGCCAAAGGAAAGCTAATTACGGCTGTTAGTTTTTTAGGTGAAGCAATGCAAATGGAAAAATTCATTCCTGAATCCAGCAAAGCTAGAATCTTAAATTCGGCTTATGCTATAGCCAAACATTGTAAAGAGAAAAACCAGATGCGTGAAGCTATTTCGGTATTTGAACGAGCTTTAACAATTAGTAATTATAAAGACAAAACCGAGATTGAACCGGCCATAAATTTATTGTTATCCCTTAGTGAATATTACCTAGCCAATAATCAGTTAGAATTAGCTAAAACTAAAGCCAATAAAGCTATAGAACTTAGTAATACACTACCTGATACTAATGCATTAGTACTTAAAAGCCATAAAATTTACACGCAAATTTTAGAAAAGTTAGACTCTAAGCCACAATCCAAATAAAGATTAATTATTGCGATAAATTATTTTAGCTAAATTGCGAATTAATTCATTAGCCCTTAAATCATTACTCGGTCTTTCAACCTGAATAGCAATTATCGTATGACTACCGTCTTTGTTTTCGACAATACCAGCATCACCAACCATGGCTTTAATGTCACCGGTTTTATGATAAATATTATGACTACGATCAATTACATTGGGTAAAAGTGTACGCACCCGAGTTCTCTTTAACCAGGTCAACATTATTTTTTTAGAATTAGGACTAACTAATTCTCCTTTATCAATGCGTCCTAATAAATAAGCTAAATCATAGGGCGACGTCTTATTCGTACCTTCAAAATCACCTAATAAATTAGCAATATGGGTTTTTTGCAAGCCCCAGTTTTTAAAATCATAATTTATTTTTTCCTTACCACCAATAGCCTTAATTATCATATTGGTTGCGGTATTATCGGAATGGGTAATCATCAGACGTGCGGTATCTTCTACTGACACCTTAGTTCCAACAGGTTGCCATTGAAGATATCCAGATCCACCAGTTAAAACATCATTTTTTATTGCCAACATAGTATTAAGTTTAAGCTGTCCTTTATCAATACATTGCATTAAACTAACCAGTATGGGCAGTTTAATTAAACTGGCGGCACAAAATGCTTCTTTGGCATTTAAATTAATAAAAGACCCATTGGTCGGATTAATATAAAACAGACCAACTTTTAATTTTTGCTTAGTCTTAGCTAAACTAGCCAATTCATTTTTAAGCTTAACTAACTCATTGCTTTCCATAAAAGGATTATGAATCGTAACAGCATAAACATTACCCAACTGGCTAGAATTTGATAATTCTAAAGCAGCAAATTTAGACTGAAATAAAATCATAAGGCTAGCGCAAACAAAGCTAGTGGTAATTAAATTAAATTTTGATTTATTAAACATATTGAACACAAAAAAGTAATACTATAATTATATTTTAGCAATTTCTCCAAACTAATCAAGACTTTTTATAAAAATATTTGATACTATTTTAAATTTATCGAAATTTTAAGGGTTAAGAAGTGAACAAATATCTTAATTTCGAGGCAAGACTAATATCCTTAATGATTAATATGATATTATTAACAAGTGTACTAAGCAATAAACATTCGGCCTTTTTCGATATCCAAAGAATACACATTCAATCGTCGTCCAACAGCCTTAAAACCCAATCAAGAATATAACCGCAAATGTCTAAAGAATATATAATTGACACGCCCGAACAGCTTAAAATAAAAATTAAATTAGCCGGGTTAACCAGAAGAGTTATAGCTAGTTTTATTGATACTTTAATATCATATCTTATGATAATTGCTTTGTTGAGTCTGTTACTGTTAGTTGTCGACAAATCAAAAATAGCCATTATAATGAGTAATACTCTACATAACAACAGTTTCAGTGAAGCTTTTACCGCTATTTTCGCCATTATCATGCCTTTTATAATTATTTTTGGCTATTATATTTTTTTTGAATACATTTTAAATGGTCAAACTCCAGGAAAAAAAATACTTAAACTACGCGTTCTCCAAGATGATGGCACACCAATTTCATTTACTACCGTATTAATTCGTAACTTATTAAGAACAGTGGACATAGGTTTTGGCTTTATCGGTGTTATTTTGATAATGTTTAATCCCACGCAAAAACGTCTTGGTGATTTAGCCGGAAATTCTATTGTTGTTTTTGAAGAAACCGGTGAATTAATTTTGCCACAATTGCCCCAAAGCAATTCCTTAGGCATAGCTAATGTTAATTTATTAACTAAAAATGACTATAAAATTTTAGAACAATATTTAACTAGATGTAAAAATTTTACCCCAAAAGCCCGAAATGAAATTGGTTTAAAACTTAGAACCCAATTAGAAGCTATTTTGGGCACTTATCCTGATACCAATTTAGCAGATGTTGATTATTTGCAAGCTGTTTACGTAAATTATATTCGCCAAAGCCTCTAAATAAATCTAGCCAACACTTTGCTTATCTCGAGGCATAAATATAAATAATAAAAACAGACCTAAAGTAGTCAAACTTATTATATATTTAACCGAATTTTCAATTCTACTTTGAGGCGATATATAGCCTTCAATAATTCCAGCACAAATTAATAAAGGTATGACTCCACAAAATATTTTAACGCTGTCTACCGCTACTAATTTCAAACTGTCAATTCTTTTATATGACCCTGGATTAATTAAAGCATAACCTAAACTTAAACCAGCTGCTCCAGCAATGTAAAAAGCTAATAATTCAAAAATCCCATGGCTAGCAATAAAACTCAAAATATTGGGTAACATATCATGTTTAGCGCAATAACCAATAACCACCCCAATAGACAATCCATTTAACCAAAGAATCCAAGCTGTACCTAGACCGAAACTTAAACCTAAAATATAGAGCAAAATAGATACCCGAATATTATTGGTTGCAATAAAAGCACTGGAATATGATTCAAAACCTTGAATACCTTGTGTCCACATTTTATGTTCATCAACTAACTGTTTAACTTGGCCAGGCAAAATTGGCTTACCTTGAACTATATAAGCATTGGCAAAATCATTATTGACCTGAATATTTATATAGCCAAAACTAAATCCCCAAAAGAAGATCAAGAAAGCAATGCCTATATACCTTGTATATCTCGTAAAGAGTTTAGGGTATTCGAACCATAAATAATTTAAAATACTAATTTTATTTTGGGGTTTACCTGAATAAATTTGATTATGTGACTTAATCACCAAATTATTTAAATAATTTTCAACACTAGCTGATATGCCTATAGCCCTAGCCCTAGCTAAATCCTGAGCTGTTACCATATACAAAGAACTAAATCTTCTTATTTGATTATTGGTTAAATCTTTAGACTGATTCTTACTAATTTTAAGTACAATTTCATCTAGTTCTAACCAGTATTGCTTTTGCTGATTCAGCCATTTTTCAATATTCATCAGTTATGTCATGTCGACTATTCATCTTCCATGTACTCACGTAACCTACGTGAGCGATTGGGATGTCTTAATTTTCGTAAAGCTTTTGCTTCAATCTGGCGAATGCGTTCACGCGTCACCCCAAATAAATTACCAACTTCTTCAAGGGTACGCTGCCGGCCATCATCCAGACCATAACGCAATCGTATCACATCGCGTTCTTTTTGCGTCAGCCCAGTTGCCATAATTTCCTTGATATCATCACGCAACAATTCATGACTTACCGACGACGATGGTGTTGCTGCTTCTTTATCCTCAATAAAATCACCAAGTTTACTATCATCTTCTTTTCCCACTGGTGTTTCTAAAGATATTGGTTCTTGGGCGACTTTAGTTATTTCGCGCAATTTAGTAACCGTAATTTCCATGGCTTCAGCAACTTCTTCGTCGGTAGGTTTGCGACTTTTTTCCTGCGCTAGCCTGCGCGTGATTTTTTTAAGTTTATTAATCGTTTCCACCATATGTACAGGAATTCGAATCGTTCGAGCTTGATCAGCTATCGATCGGGTAATGGCCTGACGAATCCACCAGGTAGCATAAGTACTAAATTTATAACCTTTAGCATGATCAAATTTTTCAGCGGCTCTAATTAAACCTAAATTACCTTCCTGAATTAAATCTAAAAATAATAAGCCTCGACCAGAATATTTTTTAGCTATCGAAACTACCAAGCGTAAATTAGCCTGAACCAATTTGCGTTTAGCAATAGCCCCATCGGATCCACCCATTTCAATTTTACGCGCCAATTCAATTTCATCACTAGCTTTAAGTAAAGGAATACGTCCAATTTCTTTTAAATACATCCGAACCGGATCATCGTTTGACAACCCACGTGAAACTACTTCTTCAAATTCAACTGGATCTTTTTCAATATCTTCATCTTCTAAACCAGCCAATAAAGACTGATCAGCCTCAGTAATACTTGGCAAGTCTTCTTCAAGATCTAAAGCTAAAATACTATCTATAGCTGATTTAGAGCCAGTCTTAATATCTTCACTATCAGTAGTTACGAATCCAGCTTCTTCAGAATTTTTTTCTTTCACTTTAAACGCTCCAATTGATTGTTAAAGGATAACATATCCTTAATTTTACGATAAATTTCTAATAAATTGTTCACATCATTAGCTTTCATTAATTCATTAGCTTCGATTTTTTTTAAATTAGAAATTATACTTTGAATTTTAGCAGAATTTTCCTGATTATTTAATTCTAATAATAATTTAGGTAACTCTTGCATAATCTGTTCTTTGATGAGTTTTTTAAGAGAATCAAGAACCATAATCGACATATCAGCATTTTGGCTAATTATTTCTTGGGCTTTGTACCAAACGTTGACAACTTCATTTTTTAAATTAACATCATTACGGCTGGAAGCATCAAGAACCAAGGCAAATAATTCATCAACAGATTTACTTTGAGTAACATTTTCATCGATCAATTGCTTGATAATTTTAGATTCCATCGAAATAAAAATCTCGTTAATTAATAAAGACTTCATATAAACCAAATCATCTTGACTAGTAAAGAAATAAGCCAAAATAACTATTTCAGCCTGACGGTAAAAACCTTTCTTATTCGAATGCTGAAGATTAGGTTTAGCTATAGTGATAGCCTGAATTTTATGACTAGAAGGCTGATTAATACCAGATTGGCGTTGATAGTCACGAACCTCTTGACTTAAGTCGTTTTCATTAATCAATAATTTATTAGCCCAGATTTTAATAAATTCAGACCGAGCTATAACGCTTTTAATTTTCGCCAATATAGGTATTAACCGTTGAGCAGCCTGAACTTTACCGTTAGAATTATGATAGTCAATATCTTTAATTGCCAAATTTAAACCGAAATCAAGATAATTTGGTGCTGACTCTAAGGCTAATTCTAATTGCTGAATTTTACTTTGCTTAAGCGGCAAATCTTGATCACAATGAAGGAAGAAGTCAGCCATATCTTTACCAGTAGGTAAATTAAGAATTTTAAGATCGCAGCCAATACCTTCCACCAATTCATTAATTATTTCAATACCACGATTAATAGCCGCAATTCCAGCCTGATCATTATCAAAGGCCAAATATACCTTTCTTGAATGGGTAAATTTAAAGAGCATTTTGGCTTGCCGGGGAGTTAACGCAGTGCCTAAACTGGCTACCGTATTACTAAAACCATTTTGATGCGCCAAAATAACGTCTAAATAACCTTCAACCAATATGACATAATCCGCATAACTAATTTTTTCCTTAGCTAAATTAAGCCCAAACAAATTATTACCCTTAGTAAAAATAGGCGTTTCCGGCGAATTTAAATATTTAACTGGACTTGTCCCGAGATCGCGCCCGCCAAAAGCTATAGTTTTACCAAATTCATTAATTATGGGAATAATGAGGCGATTACGAAACAAATCATAATATTTACCATCTTTCTGTCGTGCCAGTCCGGCCTTTTCAATGTCCAATACAGATACATGTATATATTTGGTCAAATAAGTAATTAAGCCATCATAAGAATTAGGCGCATAACCTAAATTAAATTTTTGACAAGAATCATGGTTTATGTCCCTAGTTTTAAGATATTCATTAGCAACCTGACCTGATTTAGGGTTTAATAACAGTTCTTGATAATAAGTCATTGCACTTTGGCAGATTTTATAATGAATTGCGGTATCCGTATACGCTTGATTACTTTGCTCAATCGAAATTCCATAGCGAGCACCTAAATCACGTAAAACCTCACCAAAGGTTTTACCCAGAACTTTTTGTAAAAAAGCAAAGACATCGCCACCAACGCCACAACCAAAACATTTAAAAATGCCTTTTTCCAAATTAACATGAAAAGAAGGTGTCTTTTCATTATGAAACGGACACAGACCTCGATAATCTCGACCTGAGTTTTTTAAAATCACATATTCGCTAATGATTTCAACAATGCTAGCTTGTTGCCTAATTTCACTAATAGTGGATAAATTAAACTCTTTCAAATTATTAAAACATTTAATTGGATAATACTTAAACTATATATCATAATTTTTGCTTTAAGATAATTTATAATCAAATTTATAGGTTAAATTTGTTTGATTAATTTTTTGGTAACGGAGTTAAATATGCAAACATTAATTAAAAATGGCCGGATTATAACAGCTTGTGATGATTATCAAGCTGATATTTTAATTGAAAATGAAACCATAAGCTGTATTGGTAAAAACCTTGATGTCAAGGGATGCAAAATCATTGATGCCAAAGATAAATATATTTTTCCCGGTGGTATTGACGTCCACACCCATTTAGATATGCCTTTTGGTGGAACAGCCTCCAGTGATGACTTTGAATCGGGCACAAAGGCTGCGGCCTTTGGTGGTACAACTACCATAGTTGACTTTGCGATTCAATTTAAAGGCAAATCGTTAATTGAATCGCTCGATGAATGGCATAAAAAAGCCGATAAACGAGCCTGTATTGATTATTCATTTCATTTAATTGTAACTGATCTAGGTTTAAGCCAAGTTAAGGAAATGCGTCAAATCATTGACCGTGAAGGGGTAACTAGTTTTAAAATGTTTATGGCCTATCCAGGAGTCTTTTATGTGGACGATGGCAGTATCTATCGGGCGATGTCGTTAAGTAGCGATACCGGAGCGCTTATTTGCATGCATGCAGAGAATGGTATTGTTATTAATGAAATTATTAATGAACATTTAAAACTTGGACATACCAGTCCAAAATATCATGCCATAACCAGACCCGTTCTAGCAGAAGCTGAAGGTGTCAACCGCGCTATTGCAATAGCCCAAATGGCTAAATCACCAGTTTATATTGTGCATTTAAGCTGTTATGAAGCTTTAAAAAAAGTCCAAGAAGCTCGTAACGAAGGGGTTATGGTTTATGCTGAAACCTGTCCACAGTATTTATTTCTCGATGATGAGTATTATAATCAAGAAAATTTTGAAGGAGCTAAATATGTATTAACACCTCCACTTAGGCCAAAATGCCATCAGGACAAACTTTGGCACGGCTTAAACTATGGTGATTTACAAGTCATTTCGACCGATCATTGCCCGTTTTGTTTTAAAGAACAAAAAGAACTTGGGCTTAATGATTTTAGCAAAATTCCCAATGGTGGTCCGGGAGTCGAAAACCGCATGAATCTTATTTATAATGGCGGGGTTGTAGCTGGACGCATATCGTTAAATCAGTTCGTTCAATTAACCTCAACCAACCCAGCTAAAATTTTTGGCATGTTCCCGCAAAAAGGAACAATAGCAGTTGGCAGCGATGCTGATTTAATTATTTTTGATCCGACCCTAAAACATACAATTAGCGCTAAAACGCATCATATGAAGGTAGATTACAATTGTTACGAAGGTAAAGAAGTAACGGGCTGTGTCGAAACAGTGCTTAGCCGTGGGGAAGTTATTATACAAAACGGCTCTTACCAAGGGGTTATCGGCCGAGGTAACTTTATAAAACGCAAAGTAATGACTAAATACAGCATGAGCCAAGCCCAATTAATTTAAACTTTCATTGGTATAATAACGATAAAGGTCAGAGTAATTTATTTAAAATTCATCTTAATTACACAAACAAATAATATAATTAAGCCACAGCAATTAAGGCTAATTAAATTTTACAAGGAGCAATAAAATGGGAGTCACTGTTGATTTTAATAGTTTAGTAACTGAAGAAAGAAATAAAAATACCATGCATCTAGATAATCTGGATACATTATCTTTAGTTTCAACCGTTCAATCAGAAGATTTTAAAGTCGCGCAGGCCGTTAATGAATCTTTAAAAGAAATTAGCCTGGCCGTTGATATCTGTGCCAACAAACTTAAATCAGGTGGTCACATGATTTATTTTGGAGCTGGTACCAGCGGACGCATGGGCATATTGGATGCAGCTGAATGCCCGCCAACTTTTGGCGTAGATGATGTAATGGTTCAAGCCTTTTTAGCTGGTGGTAAAGAAGCCATGTTTAAAGCCGTTGAAGCCGCTGAAGATTCTTTAGAACTTGGTATTAAAGATGTTATCCAAGCGAATGTTACGGGCAACGACGTCGTAATTGGCATTGCCTCATCCGGACGAACACCGTATGTAGTTGGTGCTATTAAAAAAGCCAGCGAATTAGGGGCAGCAACTATTGGTATCGTAAATAATGAAAATTCGGATTTGGCCAAAATCTGTGAAGTAACTATTGTAGCCAATGTTGGACCCGAAGCTGTTACTGGATCAACCCGAATGAAATCAGCTAGCGCCCAAAAAATGATTTTAAATCTTTTAAGTACTTGCACTATGATAAAACTAGGTAAAGTCTATGAAAATTTAATGGTTGACTTGAAACCAACTAATTTAAAATTAAGAGAACGAGCTATAACTATTATTTCTATGCTAGCAGCCGTAGGTAGACATGATGCTGAAGGAGCCTTAGTAGCTTCGCGCAATTGTGTTAAAACAGCTATTGTGATGTTAAAGAAAAAACTTAATAACAAACAAGCTTGTGAATTATTGAAAGAATGCGATGGCAATTTACGCAAAGCTTTAGGGTAAATTTTAATTAGCTCATGCCTGTTTTAATAGTTTTTATTTTATTTAATTTATTTTTATCCGCTAAGGCTGATGAAAATAAATTAAATATAGCAGTGCCCGAAAATTTAAAAGAAGCCAATCTAATGCAAACTGGAATGACCCTTTTAAAAAATAAACAATTAGATAAAAGCCTGCAAGCTTTTAACAAGGCTGTTGAAATTGATCCAAGTAATAGTGAGGCTTATATTACCAAAGGTATTGTTAATAGCTTAATGAAAGATTATAAAGCTGCTATTAATGATGAAACAATGGCAATTGGAATAATTCTTGCTAATTTAAGTGACCCTAAATTAGCTTTAGCTTATAATACCAGAGGCCATGCTTATTTAGCGAATAATGAATTAAATTTAGCCATGACGGATTTTATTTTAGCTAGTAAAATAAATCCGCATTATCCCGATAATTACCGCCAGTTATCTAAAATTTATGAAAATACTGGTGACTTAAAAATGGCTAAATTAATGCATGATAAATTAACTGATTTAAATAAAAAATAATTAGTATTCGTCATTTAATTTAAATATTAATGTAACCGTTCCAGTACTGCGACGTGCAAAGGGAGTAATCTTTACTGCGGTTTAAATAAAATGACATTATGTGGATCAGCAAAAATAGCTCGATTAAGGCATCTTAAAGTAGTTTCATTTTTTTCTTAATTTAAATATATTATTTATGTAGACCCAATATATTAAACACAAAAATTAGCCACTTAAAATAAATTCATAATAATCTTATCACGAGAAGAGAAAATGTATAGATTTTTGTTTTATTTCTGTTTGACCTTCCACCCAAGCAGTAGACATCTCCAAACCACACAGAATTAGAATATGATAAAATATTAAGACTAGATGGACTTATAGTTAAAAGACAAGAATATAATAATAAATTTAAAGAAACAGCAGTAAAATTAATTCTTACACAAAATCGATTATGATTTATAAATCAAAATCTAACTCTAAAATTTTACCTAAGATATTTCACGAAGAAAAAATACTCTTTATAATTATTGTTTTTTATATTATTACATTAAATCAATTTACTTTAGCTGATACCACCCTAAAACCAGAAAAGCAACTTAAGCTGGAAACACCATTACCAGCCCCTACTAATAGTGATAATTGTACAAACAATCAAAACACTCCTATTAATACTACTAGCAACAATAATTCCAACCAGCCTGCTGACAACAAGGCGGCCTGCCAAGTAGATAGTCCCAATAACTCAATCGTTGATAATGATAATTCTTTAAATATTTCATCTCTTTCTGAAGCTCGAACAGTTCAAATTCAAAATAATACGAATAGTAATCAAAATAATACTTTTAAGTTACATGCATCAAATTATGCCCTTAATGCCCCATCTGACCCAAATTTTTGGCTTAAAACCATACACCCTGAATTTGCATTAAGGGCACAAAAGTCGGTCTTACAAATATTAGAAGTCAAAGGTGGAGCTGACACAATCGCACCATTACTAAGCCAAATGAGTGTTTTATTTAAACAAATTAACGTTGATGAATTGTTAGACTGCCTATCTGCTAAAACCAAAGTTTTAGCTATTGACTGTTGTGGAATGCCAGATAAATCTGATCATTTAGTTGTAATTAATAACACCTCACAATCTAACAATAACATAAAGCCTATTCCTCAAGAAGACTGGCCAGCAATCAGGCAATGGATAAAAAATGGCGGTTATTTACTGGCTACCGATTGGACATTGGATAATTTTTTAAGCCATGCTTTTCCTGGTTATCTTTCATATCAAGGTAACAATGATTCAGCAGGCATTACACAAAGGCTACCAAAAGGTCAATATCGTTCTATTTTTGGCCAAACAGTTAACAATAATAGCGGTTCATTGTTTTGTAGCTTACGCACATTAGATGTTATGTTTTTAAAAGAAGGCCTGCTTGTACCAGTTGAAACAACTGATTTAGATCCAGCCTTATTAAACGGGACAAAAAATATGCCACATAATTGGGCACTAGCAGGCTGTCTTGGCGTAAAAATTGAAAATCCGAACAGAGTAAAAGTTTTAGTTCAACCAATGCCAATAGCACCATATCCAGTACTAGGAGCAATAGCTTGCGAATTTTCTTATGGCAACGGTCATGTGCTATATTTAGCTGGTCATTTTTGTGATAAGCTTAATGGATTAAATTGGCAGGTAATCAGAATGGATTTAAAAACCGCACTGTTTACAAATTATATAATCCTTGGGCTAGAATCTAATTTAGAATAACACTATATTGCCAGGTCAAAATTTAGCTTAAGAACTTAATTATATAGACACAGCATATAACAGACACTGTACCTTAGAGACATAAAATATTTGCTTATGGCAAAAAATATTTTTTTTCAGATTAGAAACAACTACATTTGGTAAGGCTATAACATTATCAATACTGCCATTAAATCGATGAAAATTAAGATAATTAGTATTAGTACCATTAAAGGGTAGTGCTACCATTTATAGCACCGTCGAAAGAACTATAACTGCAATTATCTTAAAATCAGGGTATTAACATTAAAGCTTCATCCTATATTGAACAATCATAGCAAACGTTAGTCAAGTCAGTGCTACCACTATAAGGAGTTGCATTAACTTGATTTTTTAGCATATCAGTTTTAGCAATATTTAATACCTGACTATGCCTGGATGAATCACGATATACCGTTAAACCTTTCAAATTACTATCAATAGCATGCATATAAGCATCCAGAACGGTATCACTCGAACAGTCGTGCTGTAAATTTATTGTTTTAGATACAGCATTATCAGTATACGCTTGAAAAACTTCTTGCATTTTAATATGCCAGTCAAAATTAATATCATAGGCACAAACAAAGACATCTTTAATATCTTGAGGAATATTAGGGATATTTGTTAAACGACCTTCATGCTTAAGTGCTGTTTCGAGATCCGTAGAATAGAATCCTTTAGCCTTAGCTAAAGCCATAAAGTCATGATTAATTTCGATAAGTTCTTCACCGTTTAAAACTCTTCTTGTATAGCACAAAGCAAACAATGGTTCAATACCAGATGTCGTATCAGCTATAATCGATATTGTTCCGGTTGGAGCAATTGTCGTAACGGTGGCATTACGCATCTTGATATTATCTTTAGCCCATTTACTATACTGCCAATTAGGAAAAACACCACGCTCGACCGCTAATTTTTGCGAGGCCAGATGTGCCTCCTTTTGCATGAAAGACATAACTTGGCGAGCCAATTCAAGAGCTTCGCTAGAATTATAAGGTATATTTTTCTTAATTAAAACTTGAGCAAAACCCATAACACCTAGACCAATACGTCGATTATTTTGCGTCGTGGTAGCAATAATTTCTAACGGATAATTATTTTGTTCAATTACATTATCCAGGAATCTTACCGCTAGATTTATGGTAATAGCTAATTTTGAATAATCAATATTTAAATTATTATCTAAAAATTTAGTTAAATTTATTGAACCTAAATTACAGGCATCAAATGGTCCTAAAGGCTGTTCACCGCATGGATTTGTTGCTTCAATATCTTGGGTTCCAAGCATTACCTCATTATTCCCATGAAAAGTTTGCAACAATGGATCATCATGATTAATTCGATCAGTAAAAATAATACCCGGTTCACCAGTTGCATGAGCATTACTGGCTAGTTTACGAAAAACCTCTACGGCATTTAGTTGACTAATGGCATGACCATTTCGAGGATCAATTAAATTATAATTACGGTTAGCTTTTAAAGCCCGAATAAATTCATTAGTTATTGCAACAGAAATATTAAAATTAGTCAAAACAGCAAAATTATTTTTACATTCAATAAATTCTAAAATATCCGGATGATGTACAGATAGAATTGCCATATTAGCTCCACGTCTGACTCCCCCTTGACGAATAGCTTGCGTTGCTGCATCAAAAATTTTCATAATCGCTATGGGTCCAGCAATAATATCATCTTTTACTGGTAACAGTTGAGTTGATTTACCAGGGATGTTACTAAAAGAAAAACCAGTGCCACCACCAGTTTGATGGATAAAAGCAGCTTGTTTTAAACTATCAAATATTCCTGCGATATTATTCGGTACAGGCAAAACAAAACAAGCTGCTAATTGTCCATTTTTTTTACCGGCATTCATTAAGGTGGGCGAATTTGGTAAAAACTCTTTATTGATCATTAAATTATAAAACTTCTTAGCATATAATTTAACGTTATGCTGGTTGCCAAATTTGACTTCAGCTTGAGCAATGTGGTTAGCCACACGTTTAAATAAATCAGGAATAGATTCGATAATTTCATTTTGTTCATTACGCATTAAATAACGGCTAGCTAACACTATTTGAGCATTAGGCGAAAAAATATTATCAGGGTCAATATTTATACTCATAATTTTGATTTAACTTTATACTCACCATTTTTCTTACTAATTTCAAATTTAATTTAACCATTTTCCTTTTTTAATATACAGCAATTATACTACATATGTATGGTATTTGTCGAGTAAAATTATACAATTTTAATATTTCCCTTAAAACCAGAAATAATATCTAAAAAACACTTATAGTATTGGTAAATTAGATACAATAATATATAAATCAAATTTTATGGTTAAAATTAAATGAAAACAATTTATCTAATAGTAATTCTCTTTATTTGTTCAACTAATCTTGCTCTAGCTTATAAAGAAGGTGTATTTCCGGGCATTGGTAATTATCATAGCTGGCAAAAGGCCTACGAAATTTATAATCAATCGCGAAACTTACCCTTAGATCAAGCTAACCAAAAAGTTCACGAAGCAATTTCACTTTATCCTTATGACGGCACTTTTTATCTATCACTTTCAACAATAACCAATAATTATCAAGCCAAAATTAATTATCTCAATAAAGCCTATACCTTAAATCCTGACTTACCGATAGCTTTGTTTAATATAGGTAAAATATACCAAAGTAAAGGTGAGATTCAAAAATCAGCCAATGCATTTCAAAAATTTCTTAAAATCAAACCGCAAAATAAAGAAGCCTGGTATTATCTAGGCAATGATTACAATGCTTTAAAACAATATGCTCAAGCGAGAATAGCCTATCACAATATGAATTATCTAAAGCCTAGTGATATGGGTTATCGTTTACAAGGATCTGAATACGCTAAATTAGGAGACTTTAATCAAGCACTAGCCTATTATCAAGAAGCTTGCAGGTTGAACCCAGAGAATTTAACAAATTGGGAAAGTCGCTTAGCGGTAGCCAAACAACTTAATAATCAATCAGAAATAATTTCTTGCCAACAACATATAAATTCCCGTAATACTCATACTGTACAAAAATCAAATGAAATTATGACCACACTTTATTCGTTAACTTCGATGGTGGTACTATTTGTTTTACTAACAATTATTCTGCCTATTATAACTTCCAATAAAAAGAAAGTTTCACCAAATCCTAAGCAATTAGTGGTTGACGATTTTTTATCAGTGAGCGATCAAGAACGCATAAATAATATGAAAAATAGTTCTCAACTGCCAACAACTATTGATACCGATGTTACACTTGATCCCTATGTTTTGGACAGTCATTCGTCACTGCCTAATAATATCAACAAAAAAGCAGCCAAACGTGAACCTATTGATGTAATTCAGGAAAAGTTACATCCTAAACATGACATTATTAACAAAGTCCATGAAAAGATGATTCCTAAACATGACATTATTGACAAGGCTCATGAAATGATGTCATCACCTCACGTTACCCATCAAAATATTATTACGCCTCAAACAACAATTCATCCGATGCAAAATTTGCCAGCTCAAACCAATTTTCAATTTACCCATACCCAAAATCCCAATATTCCAGACTCTAAAAGCAAACAGCCAACCAATAATCACAATATTCAGGCAAATGCCAATCTTAATCCAACCCATGACCAGACAACCCAGTTTAATAACCCTGTTTATGAGAATTATTCACAAGCCAGTAACGATCTTGATTATCCCCGCACGGCTTATACAAATTTAAATAATCCTCAGGCTAATTCAACTAACCAAACTACTACTAACGACTGGGAAAATAAATTAACAGCTTTAGTACCAAACCAGGATAAATCGGATAATTTGGCTCAATCAGATAGTCATAGTTATGAAAACTACTCACAAGTCGATAACGCTAATGACTACCCGCAAACCCAATACCATAATTTTGACCCTGACCAGAATAATCCCAGTGATTCTGCTTTCGCTATAAATTCAACTGCAACTCCAATTGAACCTACCCAAAAAAATCCAGCTTTAAGTCAAGCTTACGAGAATTACAGCCAGTCTGATAATGATCTTGAATACGACCGAACTAAATATGTACAATTTAGTGATCTCAATAATAATAATAAAAGCAATAATAATAGTATTATTCCAGATTTAAATTTAAATACCATAAATAAAAATCAAAATTCTGACCAAGCTAAACTATGCACTAATTGTGGCAAAGAACTTGATCCTAATTTTAGCTTTTGTATTTATTGCAGTAAGGTAATTTAACTAACAATCGCTAGCCAACCCAGTCAAAGCAGAATAAATCAACAAAATGCGGTGAAAAGAACTTTAACATTTTAAAGCCAAGAACGAGTAACCACTGTAAAATATTTCTGCAATTGCTCTAGTGATAATTTTAATTCGCCATTATTCTTGCTTTTAGGTTCACGAGCAACGCCTGGATTAACGCCCCATGGGTTGCGCAAAACTACTATTTTATGCGTAAGATCAATATCCGTTATCGAATAAACATGATTAGACACTAACGGCAAAGGCACATTAATTTGCGTTGTAATCAGTATCGGGTTTTCAGAATGAACTGCTTCATAAATAAAGCTACTAAGCTCATCTTCAGACATTGTGTTTAGTACTTTCCGTTCAATTTGATTGCCTGTTAGACTTTGCAAACCAGAACCCATTGCCCCAATTTCATTATTGCTTGCATTTCCAGTATTTTCATGGAATCGCTTTAACATTGCACATTCTATAATCGAGGCCCATAATGCCCGATTACACAAACCCCAAGCTTTAATATCAGCTAAGGTAATTTTATATACTGAAGCATTATCAGGGAAATGGACAATGTATGAATGATCATCAGCATAAGTAATCATATTGGCAATTTTTTGCTGTCCATGTGGCAAACGAGCAATTTCCGCAAGTGATGCCTCAAACCAGCAATCACCATGCTTCCCCTGCTCGACACCACTAGCACCAAGCGTAGCAATGCCTTTAGCGGTATAAGGCATTTTAAAATCTCGACTTTGGACTGATATTGAAAAAATTATCAAAGTTGTAAATACGACTAACATGTTTACAACTTTGAATAAAGCTAACCTAAAATAAATCATACCAACAAAACGCCAATGAGTGCTGATAAATTTAACTTACATATCTTTAAAGCGACCATAACTATGTAACCCACCAAAACCAAGGCTATTAAAGCCAAGATAAGTAAGCATCGTAACTAATAAGCCAATTATTGCCACAATTGACAAAGTGTTATTTTTACATTCACGATGAATTTTCAGATGGATGAAAGCTGCATAAGATAGCCACGTAGCTAAAGCCATTGATTCCTTAGGATCCCAGGACCAGTATGTCCCCCAGGCATGATTAGCCCATAAGCCACCAGTTATAATACCAAAAGTCAATAACGGAAAGCCTACTGTAACACAGCGATAGGTTATATCTTCATAGAGACTAGCCTGGTTTTTATTTACAAAGCGGGGCATTTCCTTATTCGTATTTTTAAAACCCAAATAAGAGCCAATTACACTAGATCCGACAAACAGTATCTGTAAGATATAACTTTCAACCGAAGAATAAGTGCCTAAACCAATGGCACTAGCAGCCAAAATTACCGTTAAAGCCATTATACATAGACTTACAATTCTACCCGAATAAAACAATTGGGCAAAGGCAGCTAGTCCTGAGACAAAAAACAAAGCATAAGAAATTATTAAAGGTGGAATATGGATTTGGCGCCAATAACTAACCAAAGCTGGGACTAAAGGTGAAATTTCATGTTGCGACAATGGTAGCCAGCTACCATATAGAAACATCGTCAAAGCTAACATACAGGCCAAACTACCAAATTGCTTGATATTATAGAATTTAGCTAAAGCAAGGTAACTGCCCATTACCGACCAAGCAAACCATAAAATGGATTCATAGAGATTACTTAAAGGAAAGCGTTGTGCTTCAATTCCCCGAATGATTATGGCTAAAGTCAACGCAATAAAACCAATACTCATAATCCAGCTAGCTGCTTTACATAATAAACTATTTAACTGTTTAAAACCATAGGATAGAATAAAGGCCCACAGGCTTAAAAATGATGAAATTCCAGCCGTATTAGTTAAGGCAATTTGCCAAGCTTGCATTGTTTTTCCTCGTATCCATTGGATTTTTACGTGTACAGCTAATTATTGGGAAATTAGACTTGAAGCTAAATTACTTTGAGTACTCTTATTATTTTGACCTATTTTACTAGATTCTGGCAAGCTGTTTAGCAGTAAATTTAATAAATTTTTAAATTGACTAGGTGCCTTTGGACAAATTCCGCCAATGATAATTTTCTTATTTTCATCTTCACTGTTATCGATACAAACATAAAGTTCACTATAAGGTAATGTAGCCATCATTACACCTAAAATAATAAAGCCAAAAGCAAAATAAACTATAGGTAGCCCCGGGTCACTTTTATACTGCAAACCGGAAACAGGATTAATTTTGTCATAAGTAACTTTAACACTGCCTAAATTTACACTACCGTGTAAAGGAATTTGGGTAATTAATTTTGGCGCAGACCATTCTTCACGTTTAGCAAACAATTTTAATGGTTCTTTTTCATTTTTAAAAGACATTATAAGTATTGTGTCGGCTTCAATCGGCAAAAAGGCAGCCCAGATAGCTCCCATTGGTCTCAGCATTAATTTGCGCTTATTACCATTAAAACTAATTTGGGCTGAATTAAGACCCCAGTTAGACTGGTAAACATCTACGCCATGATAGGATAATGGTTCATTAACACTGATAGTTTGATTCTGGACAACTTTTCCGGTGTTGTCAATTACACTTAAATTACTATACCATTGTTTAACTTGGCCACTTGCATAACTTTCCTTACTGGTTGAATTTAATCTAACCTTAAAATTTGGTAAATGTCCAAACCAGTAATTAGCATGTTCACTGCCAGAAAAATCAAGATCCTGACCAATGCCAACTGGTTCAATACCACTAAATCCTGTCCAAGAGGTAATTGTTACCCCAAACAAAAGGCTTAACAAGCCAACATGCGTAACACTAGCTGCGAATTTACTGATTTTACCGCCTTGAGCATTTAGTTGCTGTCCATTTACATTTACTTTATAAAACTTTTTTTCAAGGTAAATTTTCAGTCTATCTATAGCCTGAACTGGCGTAATACCAGAGAATTCACCCATTTCAACATAAGGCATTTTACTAATCTGCTTAGCATTAAAAAACAACAACGGTTTTTTATATAATTTATATTTAGGAAACACTCGTTGCATACTACAGGCAATCATATTAATGGTCAACAAAGCAATAACGGTTAAGAAAAAATTACTATGAAAGATATCCGTAATACCAAGTTTATCGAGAAACAGCGCATTTTGTTCACCAAATTGCTCAGTTACCTTTTCCATGCCTACCTGCGATTTTTGTGGACACCAGGCGCCAATTAAAATAATACCCGTAAGTGTTGACATTAGAAATATCGTAAGTTTGACCGAAGCAAAAACATTGGTTTTAAATAATTTACCAAAAATATTTTTATACTGATTTAAATAATTTGATTTAATAGTCATTTTTTAGTTTATCTGTTGAATTACTTGGTGAACAATTGTTTCTAAGGCATCTTTATATGGTGAAACACTTAGATTATGAAGACTTTTTAGACTTAAGTCAGCATATTTATTAGCCAAATCGATAGTTGACTCGATACCTTTATTATTTTTAATTATTGTCATAGCTTCTGCTAATCCAGCTGGTTCATTAACTAACCGTTTCTGAATTAATTCTTTTAGTTTAAGGCTATCGCCATGATCTTGCTGTAATACATAAATTGTTGGTGCCGTAATTACGCCATTTTGCAAATCACTACCTAAAGGTTTACCTAATTCACTAGCTTTACCTAAAATATCCAGCAAATCATCAATAATTTGAAAACAAATACCAAGGTTTAAGCCATAAGCCTTTAAATCAAGCACTAGTGAATTATTAACCTGATTTAGGATACTACCACCGCAACTTGCTGCCTCAAATAAAGTTGCAGTTTTGCCGATTGATTTTTGAATATAGGTATCAATGGTAATATTAGTATTAAAAGCGTTAAGCATTTGTTTTATTTCGCCAGCACAAAGATCACCTAAGACTTGGCCATATATACCAACAATTTCTGGATGCATAAGCCTACTTAAACATACCGAGGCTTGGGCAAATAATAAATCACCCATTAATACCGCAACTTTATCATTTTTTTCACTATTTAAAGTTGCTTTACCTCGACGTAGGTTAGAATTATCAATAACATCATCATGAACCAAACTAGCCGTATGAATCAACTCAGATAAAGCCGCATGAATAATATGATTACGAGACAACTCTGGCTGAGGCAAACTAGCATAGGAAGCTAAAATAGCAACCATGGGTCTTAGTCTTTTACCACCACTTTGAAAAATTTGGCCTAATAATTCACGAATATAAACATTGTCATCAATAAGATTCGAAGCCAATAATAATTCAACAGATTCCATTTCCAGTTGAATTAATTTATATAATTCAGTTAGATTAGCTGATGATTTCCAGATTGTTGAAGTTTTGGCCAAAATTTGTTACCCGATAAAATTATAAATGCCTTGCTAAAATTCAATTGTTCTCTAACGTTTAAAACTCTTTCGACATATCTTTAGTCAGATGTTTAAAGCCATGTCTAAGTTTACTAAATACACCTTTTTGCTGTTTAACCGGTGCACCTCTATCTAAATTGTTAAACTGATTTATTGAATCTTTAGTGAACATATTTCCTGAATCAATAAAATTATTAGCATTATTGCCCTGTACAATTCCGGGATTTGATAATTTATGACTGAGTTGATTAACCTTAGACTGAGTCGACTTGGTTTGAACCGATGGCTTAACTTTAAGTGCTTTAACTGTCGTTAGCGAGTTGTTATCAGAGGTTACAGGTTTTATATGTGACTTTAGCACATTATTAGAAGGCCATACCGAATTATGATTTTGTTTATCCTGGTCATTTGCTATAAAATAAAGCTTCAAAATCTTTTGGGCAGGGTTATTAATTAAAATTTGCATTTGGGTCTTGGACATAATATTAAGGTCACCAAAATCAGCAGTACAAGTTGACCGATTTAGAGGTAAAAGATCAAGTCCAAACATAAAAATAAACATTTTGGTTACCGGGAAACTATAGCTTTAAAACGGGCTGAATTAGGAAGAACCTTGGCATTCTGACGATAGTAAATAGAATTATGATCATTGGTTTTAAAATTAAATTCATTGGAAATTGAATTGCCAATCATTAATGGATTTTGCGTTGGTTTAACAAAGCGAAAAGCTTCTTGGCCAAAATTTTGGGCTGTTGGATGGTTTGGACTATTAAAATTAAAACCAGGACTGACGATAAATTTTGAGGGTAAATTAGTCCCTGGCACATAAACATAAGATCCATTAGGATTAGTTTTAATGGGATAAGCGTCCAGCGTCCCTTTAACTATGCTAGAATCCAATGGATTAACCATACTTTGACCATGACTTTGCATTACACGAGCCGCAAGCGGATCATGACGGCTTAACCAATGAATAAAAAACAAATAACCAATCAAGCCTGAAAAAAGTACAAAAAATAAAAACCCGGGCGATAACGTAATACCTTCTAGTAACAGTCCAAGTCTTATCCCGGGCAACACACCCATTGGCAAGCCATGAGGATTACCACTTTGGGCATGAAGAATATGATGATGGTTATGGATACCTAAAAGTTGCGCAATAATACTATGATGGCCTGGTGTAGCAGCGCCACTATGACCCCCATGATGTCCACCATGGTGACCCCCACCATGATGCTGACCGCCATGCATAAAACCACTACTCATATTTATTAACCATTAATCATTGATTGATACAAACTGATTGACAGATCTTCGGCTATTTATAGCTAAATTATAAAATAAATGAATATGAATTATTGAAACAAATAGCTATTTACAACTTATATTAAAACATTTCTTATATAAGTTGTAAATAGCTATAGAACTAAAGGCATCAATATTTAACTGATTTAATTGCCAGAATTACGCAGGACAATTAAATTAATTTATTTTAACGAATCTCAATCCCTTCAACTTGTACGAGCCTATCTTTTAAAGCTTCAACAATTTTTGGCAATTCCATCAAAGCTGGTAACCGTTCTTCGATATAACTTATATGTCGGGTAAGGTCAATTGATCTATCCATTAGGCGAATAAGTATTTGCTGAGCTGCTACTAACTGACGTTGATTGTCAATAATCTGAGTGCCTAATTTCGCAATTTCCATTCTTTGATCAATGCCCAAAGATACTAAATCAGTAAGCCTTTGTGATAAATTAGTGAGTTGCTGATTTAGTTCATTAAGCATATCATCACTGGCTTGATAAGTTATACCGGTTGACTGATTTTCACTATAAATACCTTCAAACCCATCTAGACTTAGAGATGAGCTGTTTTCGCCTACGACATTCTTTCTTAATTCCGACATTAATCCCCCTTAAACACTTGATACCATACTCAAATATGGTGCTTTTTAAATATACAATTTCTATCTTTAATAATTTTTGACACCATGCCACTATGGTGGCAACTCTCAAATTATATACTACTTATAAAATAAGTAAAGGGGTTTTTGAAAAAAAATTATTTATTTGTATATACAACCTTTCCATTTTTAATTACCTGACTTATTGGATTAATTGCTAGGTTATAAGGAATTTCTTCAAGTGACTCTAAATTTAAAATATTGATATCAGCATTAAAGCCAATATCAATTTGCCCCACATAAGCTTGCGCACCAACAGCACAGGCTGCATTGTATGTTGTAGCAGTTAAGACCTCTTGCGGTGTCATTTTTAATTTAAGACAGGCCAGGCCAAAAATAAATGGCATCGAAAAAATATGGCAAGATCCTGGATTAAAATCTGATCCAATTGCTACAGCTACAGAATTTTCAATTAATTTACGAGCCGGAGCATGACTTTCTAAATTCAAGAAAAAAGACGTGCCAGGTAATAAAACTGCTATTGAGCTAGAATTCTTTAACGCTTTAATATCACTATCATTAACATTCAACATATGATCAAAACTTTTGATACCAAGTTTACTCGCATCTGGTACAACATTTAAATTTACAAACTCGTTTGCATGAATCTTCCCTTGAAAACCATCTGCCAAATATTTTTTCATAATATTTATGGTACTAGCTTTACCAAAATAGCCCTGATCACAAAAAACATCAGTAAAATATGGTTTATTAATATCATAGTAATCGCAAATTAGTTTTTTAGCTGGAGCTAACATTTTATTGATTATTTCATTGGTATATTCAGTTTCAGTCGAACCAACTGGTATAGCATGAGCAGGCATAAAAGTCGGTATCAGATCAATTTGTTGCAATTTATTTAATTTCAGAATAGCTTCTAATAGTTTTAATTCACTAATAGTATCAAGTCCATATCCAGTTTTAACTTCGCAAGTTGTAGTACCAGTAGCTAACATAAGTTTAAGCCGATTTAGTCCCAATTCAATAATATTGTCAAGCGATGCGTCTCTGGTTTTAGCAACCGTATGTAAAATACCACCACCCAAAGCCGCAATTTCCTGATAGGTTTTGCCTAGATTTCTTTGGACAAACTCATTTGCTCTATTGCCAGCAAAGACCAGATGCGTATGTGGATCAACAAAACCGGGAATTACTAGATTATTTTGAGCGTTAATAATTTGTGTGTTTTCGTCAACCTTAATTTCCTGATTAACGGCTTCAGCCGTACCAACAGCCAGAATTTTATGATCACTAACCGCTATGGCGCCATTTTTAATGATATTAACATTATTCATTGCCTGACCAAGTATAGGGTTATAATCATTAGATCGAGGACTTATTAATTCTTTAATTGGTGAAATCAATAAAGTAGTTTTTGGGTTACTGACACTCATAAACAATCCTCTCCCGTTAAATATAAATCAAATTAAGCATAACATAAAAAAAATCAAGTTAATTTATAACTTGATTTTTTTATTAGCTATTTATACAGGGTTAAGTAAATAAAGGATTTTAGACTTTAGCCATTTTTTTACTACTGTCGCATAAATACATTTCTAAATCTTCAATATGAGCAGCTTCTTCAACAATTACTTGTTCCATCATTAATCGTAAGGGGGTATTGTCTTGAACAATACTCAATTGTTTTTCATACATTTCTAAATGCTGTCTTTCGCATTCAAGATTTTCCTTTAACATTTCTTCGATAGTTTGATCACCCGGTTCATAAATTTCTTGAATTTTAACTGATGGATGACCACCTAGAGCGGTTATTTTTTCACCAAGTTTTATGGCATGATCCATTGAATCACGAGCCTTGGTTCGAAACATTGAAACTAATGATCCTCGAAGTGGACCAGTTACAATAAATGAATGATGTAAATATCTAATCATTGCTGACATTTCATGCTCTAAATCCAAATTCAAAGCTTCAAGAACTTTCTTTTTGTCCATTTTTATCTCCTTAAAATTAATTACTTATACTATATTAATAGTGTATAAATGGCTAAAGCCTTAAAATATTAATTAAAATCCAATTTTTTACGCCGAAATTTCATGCTTACGCATTTTGGCTAAGTTTTGATTAAACGTATAACAAAGCTTACAATCGCAAGGCTGCTTTAATAATTCACTATATTCTTGCCCCTTTATCTTCGTTAAATCATTCATTTGAATTAAATTTTGCACTAATTGCGGGTAATGCAGTTCAAATTGCGTTTCCGTAATCAGATTTTGATTAACGTAGGCCTTGATATCATCTGGCATTTTATTATATAAAGTATATTTGGTAATTATTAAATTTTCATAAGGATAATGAAGTTTAAGTTTCTGGCTTAAATAAGTCATAACTAAATCTTCGAGACTTGGCCAGGTGCCATCGGAATATTTCGGTGCTTTAGTAACAAAGTCAACCACTTCAAGCGTTTTGGTTTTAGGATTCCATAATACTAAATCAAGCGTATCTTCTAGATAAATTTGGGCAAGCGCAACTCGAGATTTTAATTTAGCAGCCACTCCAACTTTTTCAAAACCATCTATTATATATTGATTATTTAAATAATTTTTTAAACAATGGTAAACATAGAAAAAAGACTCTGTCGCCTGAGATCTAGTTAATTGCCGCGATTTATAAACGGATTCGGGAAAGTATTTACCAACATATTTTTGCACCTGGGCTAAAGTAGTAATATTTTGCAGGTTTATATGAGCAATCCCCTGAAGCAAGCATTTTTTTAAAGTTGTCAACGGTTTAGTATTTTCATTAACCGAAAACTTAGCATAATATAGTCCTAAAAAATATGCTCTAGGGCAATTTCGAAATATGTCAATCATCGCCGTACTTATTGTATTATTATTCATAGAAACCCTTCCTGTTTTATATTAGTGGTCATTGGCTGTAAGGTAATACTTAGTTTTTGGTCAATTATTATTAAATAGGATTTAAAAGTAATTTACTGGTTAATTTTTTAATGTGGTGAATCTAAAAATTAGGAATCTTATCTACATATACATTTGTATTACATACATAAGTATATGTGCAAATAAAATCAAAGTCAAATTAAAATAATGTATGATTTATGTAAAGGATTAATTAGTGCTTGACATTCAACATCCCTCCAAAACCGAAATTTTAACCGTTACTAAACTTTCGGAAAAAATCAAACAGGTTTTTACCCGTTCATTTAACGCTATTACAGTTGTAGGCGAAGTTAGTAATTTTAAAGCCCATTCAACTGGGCATTGGTATTTTTCTTTAAAAGATGAAGGTGCCACAATTGCCTGTATTTGTTTTAAAGGATCAAATTCCAGTATCAAATTTAAAATTGAAGACGGCATGCAAATTGTAATTCGTGGACATTTAGATATTTATGCACCACGAGGTAGTTATTCAATCATTGTATCTGGTATTGAACCGGTTGGCGTTGGTTCTTGGCAATTAGCCTTTGATCAGTTAAAAGCAGAATTAGACCAAATGGGTTTACTTGATCCAATCCGCAAGCGCCCAATTCCTTTATTTCCGAAAAAAATCGGTATTGTTACCAGCCCGACTGGAGCGGCCTTACAAGATATGATTTCAGCTTTACGTAGGCGCAATCAAAGTGTAAATATTATCATTTCCCCAGCTAAAGTCCAAGGTGATGGCTGTGAGCTAGAGATTGTTGAAGCTATTCATAATTTGCATAAAATTCCTGATATAGAAGTTATTTTAGTTTGTCGTGGTGGTGGCTCAATTGAAGACTTATGGGCTTTTAACACTAAAGAAGTTGCTTTAGCGGTAGCTTCATCCGAAATTCCCATAATTTCAGGAATTGGTCATGAAACCGATATTACAATTTGCGATTTAGTAGCTGATTTGCGAGCCCCAACACCAACAGCTGCCGCTGAATTAGTGGCAGCCAATATTAATGAATTAATGGATCGCCTTAAATTTTTAAATTTTCAGCTTATCCATAAATTAGAGAATAAAATTAAAGGCTTACAAAGAATTTTAGCCAAATTTGAACCTGTCAATATTATCAATAATCTACATAATCGCTTATCACATGAAAAAATTCGTTTAAATTTAATTGAAAATAAATTAAATACAAGGATAGATATACTTTTAAATAAGAAATTACAAATCACATCCATATATAATAATAAACTTAGTGATTTAAATCCGCTTAATATTTTAAAACGAGGATACGCTGTTATTTATGATGATAATAATAATATTGTAAGTAAAGCCAGTGATGTAAAAATTGGCTCTAACCTTACTTTAAATCTGGATGGAGGAAAAGTTCTCGTTGAAGTCAAACAAATTATTAATGACCCTAAGGAGTAAATTTAAAATGATAAATACTAAAACAAATGCCGAAAATATTGATTTTGAAACAGCTCTTAATGAATTAGAAAAAATTGTCAAAGAATTAGAAAGTGATGTAAATTTAGCAAAAGCTGTAAGTTTATTTGAAGAAGGCAGCAAACTTAGCCAGATTTGCCAAAAACATTTAACTGATGCCAGTCAGAAAATTGAAATTTTACGCAAACAAAATACTGGTGAATTAATTCTTGATGACGTCAGCAATAGTATTAGTGATTTAAATAGCTAAATTTAGAAATCGCTAATATAAGTAATCCTATCAACATTCGGATATACTTAGCCTAATACCAATTTGCTAAAAGCTATTATATAGCATTAGTAGGTTTAAGTAGCTTACCGATTTTCAACATTTTCAGTCGTTCAGCTCTTTCATTTTGTACTGGTTGTAGATGTAAATTTTGCCCCAAATTATTATTTAACTTTTGGTTGTAAGTGTTTTTGGCAACCGAAGCACGCAAGCAATCCTGGATGTTGCCTGGAAACTTTTATTCCACCTAAACCATGAAGAATATAAGTCATTCCACTATATCGCCGTTATGGTTGCAATATTTTCATCCGAATTGGGAATATTTTATTAGCTTAACCGCAAGCTATAAATTTATGGTTTTTCCAGAGAATTATTGCTTACATATCCAACTAAAAAATTATTCTTAACACCAAATAAACTAATTAAATTATAGCCAAAAGGAATTGTCATTTGAGAAGTAACTAACAACATTGACTTTTGGTCTTTGGTATATTTGTAGCCAAACGGTATCACTGAAAATACTTGGGTCGCAAATATTAATAAAAAAATCAAAACAATCAAGCGAAAAAACATCGGCAAATAAACCTAAAAACACCCTTATTAATATAACAAATTTATACACATATTTAAATCTAAGGATTCATGTCTTCCACAAAGCTTGGATCAAATAAGGCGGTTTTAGTTGTATTAGGAATTGGGGTTACGGCATTAACTTGGATTGATTGATCATCAGCACCATCAAGTTTTTGGGGTTTACGCCCATTAATGTATATCTGAAATATATCAACACCTAAAGTTCCATCTCGCTTAGATATCCACACCGATAAACCATCATTGCGATACATACGGGCAATTTCCGCTGGTTTTTGCTTAAGCCAGTTTAAAGCCTCGCCTAAAGAAGCAAAATTCAAATCACCTTCGATAGTAACACAGCGCACAATGCCATTAACGGGAAGCCAGTGAAAACCGGGTCCAGCAAAATACAACCCATAATTACCATAATAAGGTTTAATTCGTGGATGCATTTCTATCGAACGAGTTTGGCCGTCAAAAATAAAAAAGCGCTTTAAGCCATTTCCGGCCTTAATAATGATAGGACCAAAACTATTATGAAGAGATATCTGCATACCTGGAGTCATAACTGCTTCATTTTGACTAGGCAATTGCCGATCATTTACCGGAAAAACCCAGGTTAAATAACCCATAAAAAACTGATAAAAAAAGATAAAAATTAAAGCCAAACTAAAAATTATAATTACTGGCCATAATAATTTTAATTTACTAGACTGGTTTAGCGTATTCATTTTGCCTAATATTTAAAAACAGTTCAAATTTAAACAGTTAATGCACTACTTAATTATAGAAGTTCGTCATAACCAAAATGTAATTTTTAAGATTTTGCAATATACATAAATTATCTAAAAATTAATCTCAACTATAAAATACAGTAGAAGAAAATTTACTTGCCGATTAATTAAAAAAAATCATTCAAGCCGACACTTGACATGATCGACAAACAAAAATATTTAAAATCAAGCACAATACCAAGATTAATTATTCTTTATCATTGGCATTTTTATGCAAATTGTTAAGCCAGCTTGGTTAATTATGTTAAAAGCCATATAGTCATATGATATATTTATTATCAGCTAAGGTAATAAATAATAATACTTGTAAATAATGGTTTATCGACCAATATTCTTGCCACATTAGTAATTTCAATATTTCAAACTGCTTAAGGGGTGTACAGTGCCAAATATCAAATCTGCAATTAAAAGAACCAGAACTACTGAAAGAAATAATTTAAGAAACAAAACATACAAATCGGCTATTAAAACAGCGAAAAACCACGTATTAGACAGTTTAAAAGCAAAAAGCAAAGAAGAAGTTATCGCCAACTTAAGCAAGGCCTATAGTGCTATTGATCGCGCTGTCAGTAAAGGTGTTATCCATAAAAATACTGCTGCACGCAAAAAATCGCGTTTAGCGGCCACCATTGTAAGATTGTCAAGCTAACAATCTTTGTCAATTAATGCCACCAATTAAAAACTAAAAAATTCAATAAAATCGTTAATTTACTATTGAATTTTTTTTATATTGTTATACAATCATTTATGGTGGCGAACAAGTGATTACTTTGCATAACAATAATACAAACCTTACTACTATAAATAATCTTAATCCTAACTCCATAATACCAGATACCCTTGACCAAAGCCGTGGCGCTATTCATTTTATTGGTATTGGTGGAATTGGAATGTCTGGATTAGCAAAAATTATGCTAGCGCTAGGGTTTAACATAACTGGCTCAGATAAAGCGGCAAACAGCTTTATCCTTGAATTAGAAAATCTTGGTGCTAAGATTTTTATCGGTCACAACAGCAACAATATATCCAACCAACAGCTAGCTGTAGTATCAACAGCTATAACCAGTGATAATCCAGAATTGGGACAGGTTCAACAACTTAAAATCCCAGTCTGGCACAGATCTAAACTGCTAAATCACTTAAGTAAAAACAAAAATCTTATTGGGGTTTCTGGAACCCATGGTAAAACTACAACAACGGGAATGATAAGTAAAATTCTTCTTGATGCCCAAAAGGATCCTTCTATTATCATTGGTGGTTATTTAAGTGATATCAAATCTAATGCTCGTCATGGCAACAGCAATTACTTTGTAGCTGAAATTGATGAGAGTGATAAAAGTCACATTGACCAACAGTCTTACATATCGGTTATTACCAATTTAGAAGCTGACCATTTAGAAAACTATCCAGGTGGTATTGAAGATATATATACAGCCATGCTCCAATTTGCTAATAATTCTCAAAATGCGACAGTACTTTGCACCGATAATCAAGGCTGTGTAAATATAATTAAGCGTTTACAAAAACCAGTTATTACTTATGGTTATGAGACTAATTCCTTTAGTCCAGATTTTTATTTTAAAAATATTAATTTAGGCTCAATAGAAGTATTCCATAAAAACAATCTTTTAGGTGAGTTAAACTTAAAAATTCCGGGTCACCATAATAAATTAAATGCCTTAGCTGCTATAGCAGTTTGCCAACATTTAGATATTTCTTTTGCAGAAATAAAAAAGGCCTTAGCTGATTTTAGTGGTGTGGGTCGGCGCTTTGAAATTAAAGGGCACAGCCATAACGTTTTAGTTGTCGATGATTATGCGCATCATCCAACCGAAGTTAAATCAACTATTGAAGCTGCTTACGAATTTATGGAATATTCTAATCAACACTTAAGTAATATTCATCCCAGACTAGATCGTTTAGTTATTATTTTCCAACCTCATCAACCCAAACGACTTCAGGACTTATTTAGTGAGTTTTGTGAATGTTTTGCTCGAGCCAACATTGCTTTAATAGCTGATGTATACATTGCTCGTGGTAAAAGTATCCCGAATGTTAATTCGGCTAATTTAGTTGGTGCAATGGAACATAAAAATGCTTTTTACCTTCCTGGCGATCTCAACAATCTTAAAACCAGTGCTTTAGATTACATCCGCCCTCATGACTTAGTCATAACGATGGGTGCTGGTGACATTACTAATCTAGGGGAAAAATTATTACAATCACTCAATCAAGCTAATTGAAAACTAATGCTTAAACTTGAGTCAAAAATAGCATTGGCCAAATTCACTTCAATTAAAATTGGTGGTATAGCTAGTCAATTTTATGAACCAACAAACCTTGACGATTTTACGCAATGTCTGAATAATCTTAAAGATAGAAGTATACCGTTTTTTATTTTGGGTGGTGGCTCAAATCTGCTAATATCATCACAAGGTTTTGAAGGACTAGTTATTCGCACTACCAAATTAACTAATATAACGCAAATTGACGATACCCGTATTTTAGCTGATGCTGGAGTAAGATTACCACATTTAGCTAAATTTGCCGCAAATCTAAATTTAAGTGGCCTAGAATTTTCCTGTGGTATTCCCGGAACTGTTGGTGGTGGCATAATTATGAATGCTGGTGCTCATGGTAGTTCTATGTCTAACCTTGTAGAATATATAAATATTTTTGATCTTAAATCCCAATCAATAAAAAAACTAACGAAAAACGAATTAGCCTTTGAATATCGAAAATGTATTCTCGATTCACAAAACGAAGTAGTATTAAATGCTTGCCTCAAGCTTGAACCTGGTATCAAAGAAGCTATTTTAGCTAAAATCAAAATCAATGAAGACTATCGCTGGAGAACTCAGCCTTTAAGCTATCCTAATGCTGGCAGTACCTTTAAAAATCATAGTATTGATAAACAGGCTGGTAAATTATTAGATTTAGCCGGCGTAAAAAATCTTACCTGTGGCGGTGCTAGCGTATCGGCAATTCATGCAAATTTTGTAATTAATATAGGCCAAGCTTCTTCAAGCGATGTTCTTGAATTATTAAAAAAAATGCAGGATAGCGTTTGGCAAAAATTCAATATTAAACTTCACCCTGAGTGGAAAACCTTAGGTAGATTTGAGAATACGATTCAAGATATTTGGGGTTAAAACTTTTCAGGGTAATCCTAAAGCCAAGTGAGGAGCTAAAAACTAAGCGCAGTAATGGAAAAACATGTTTAGGTAATTTAACAATAATATTTAATACATTTGGGGGAAAATATGCAATCATTTACAGGTGAATATGTACAAATCAGTAATAACACATTACAATATAAAAGTTTTATCGGGGCACCATATTCTATGATCAATAAAAATGCCATTATTGCCGTTCTTGGCGGCGGTTTATCCAGCGAACGTGAGGTATCTTTAAGAAGTTCCCAAAACTGCCTTAATGCTTTAAAAAATTTAGGTTATAATAATAGCCTTTTTATTGATGTAAATCGAGATCTAGCTCAAGTGCTCAAGGATAAAAAGATTGAATATGCTTTTTTAGCTCTACATGGCCAATTTGGTGAAGATGGTATCATTCAGGGTGTTTTAGAATTAATGCAAATTCCTTATACTGGTACAGGTATTCTTGGCAGTGCCATAGCCATGAATAAATTAGCCACTAAACAAATTCTTACCAGCCAGAACATACTAAATGCCAAGTATATAATTGTCGATAGTTATAGCTTAGCTAATCTTGAACATAATATCCAAGCACTTAACACTAATACCTATATGCTCAAACCAATTTCCGCTGGCTCATCCGTAGATACTTATAAAGTCAATGATTTAACAAGTTTAAAAACTTATAGCCACAAAATTATCAACGAATATGGTAGCGTACTCATCGAAGAGTATATTAATGGTACTGAAATTACTTTAGGCGTTATTGAAAAAGCTAGTAATAATTTATTCGTTTTACCGATATTAGAACTAAGACCCAAGTCCAAAGCAGGCTTTTATGATTATGAAGCAAAATATACACATGGCATGACCGATTTCATTTTACCAGCTCAAATTAATGAAGATACCAAGATCAAAGCTGAAGAAATTGCAAAGTCCGTTTTTAAAGCAATCTATTGTAAGAGCTATGCCCGTATCGATATGATTATCGATCAAAACAACAATCCCTTTGTACTAGAAGTTAACACTTTGCCAGGTATGACTGATACATCTGATTTACCAGCCATGGCTAAAACAGCAGGAATACCTTATGACAAATTAGTTGAAATGATTTTAAATACAGCTAGTTTAAATAAATAAAATAATCTAAACTAAATTAATTATTTGATTTCAGGAATTAATTCTTGGCAGTTTTCAATGTATTTAGAACTTATTTTAAGTTAAAATGGCTAACCAAATTTTTAAAATTTTTATATTCCTAGCTCTACTTATCCAAATAGAACCGGTTTTTGCGGAAAAGACATTAGTTCTAGCTCAGAAAACACATGTGTTTGGTTTGACGAATGTTTATATTAATAATAATGGAATTAAAATTACTACTAGTCAGCCACGTTTAAATATATATTGCTTAACATCAAACAACCAAATTTACTATGTTAATTTAAATAAAAAAATTTATTTTTTAACTGATAGAGATCATTTTCCTAGACCTAAGGCAGTGAGTTATATTAGAGATTTCATATTAAAGGCATATGACAGCCCTGATAATTCTAATATCTGGCAAGTAGTCAAACCAATTACTTTTCAAAATTTAAATTGTCTATTGTATAAATTAAAACCAAATACTCAGATGCAAAAAAATACTATTAAATCAACTTATATAATTTATGCTACTTTTGATAATTGTAATCATCAATTCTATAAAATTTATTGTAAATCGCTAGGAATTCCCTATTTTGATCATCAAATAGCTCTAGCATATACGGCTTACACTGATGTAAATGAAAAATTAGAACTAATTCAGACTAATTCAATAAGCTATATAAATAGCAATTTTAAATTACCTAACCTAAAACAATACAAACAAGTAAATACCGAAGACAAAATATTTGAATATGGCTCAAAAGTAAATTCAATGACAGATTTAATTGAATTTATGAAATAATCAGCTAAGTTATATATAAATTTTGGTAATTATACAAAATTACCAAAATTTTACTAACAGCTTAAACTATCATCAAACTTGACCAACCCAGGTTTTTGAAGCCATCTTTAACCAATGATCTCTAATAGATTTAAAGGTTGCATCATCAAGTTTACCATGGCTAACCGCTTCAATATTTTGCTGAAATCGAGCCGCTTTAGTGGTACCCACGATTGCGGTACAGATACCACTAACTGTTAAAGTAAATCTCAAAGCAATTTGTGCACTTAAACTAGGATTGCCATTAATAAAATCATATTTAAGCTCTTGCAATCTTTCATAATAAGGCTTATGATAATCATTATCCGGCATAGTTTTATAAGTAAAAGCCGCATTGGCTATTGGACGTTTGGCAATAATCCCCATATTTAATTTTATGGCTTCAGGAATTGTCAAATCAATGCATTCTTGATCAGCAATATTGCATGAAGTTTGCAAAGTATCAAAGGCACCAGTTTTAATAGCGTATAAAGCATCACTGCTATCCCCACTATAGCCAATAAATCGAGTTTTTCCAGCTTGTTTAGCTTCTTGCAGTGCTTTAATAACTTCGCCTTTAGCTAAAATATCTTTAGAACAGCTATGTAATTGCACTAGGTCTAAATAATCCGTTTTTAAATTTTTAAGGCTTTTATCAATGGATTTAACAATGTCGTCATATTCCCAACCATCAACAGTATAGTTTTCTTTATGTCCACATTTGGTAAATAAATAATAGTCTTTACGGCGATGACCAATAGCTTTACCAATTAAATCTTCACTATTTACATAGCATTCAGCAGTATCAATAACATTGATACCAGAATCAAGAGCCAAATTAAGCATCTGCGCAGCGTCAGCATAACTGACTCCTTGAAAGCCAATTTCGGCGCCACCAAAACCTAGTACACTAACTTCCATTTGAGTTTTACCAAAAACTCTAGTTTCCATACTAACTTCTCCTTTTTTGTAAAAAATATTTATAAATAAATCATTTAAAATATATTAATAAACCGATAGGGGTTTTCTCATCATCACCGATATAATGAAATTAATTATATTAACCTAAGCTTTAACTTTCGCTAATTGTAATAATTTAATTATTTCACGACAGAATGCAGGCAAATCATCTGGTTTACGGGAAGTAACCAAATTACCATCTACCACAACTTCTTGATCCAGCCACTTAGCACCAGCATTAATAACATCATCTTTAATATTTTCATAACAAGTTATTTTTTTCCCTTTAACAATATTAGCTGAAGCTAAAACCCAGGCACCATGACATATAGCTGCAACAACAGCCTTATGGTCATTGGCATAACGAACTATGTCTAAAGCTGATTGATTGGCTCTTATCTTATCCGGAGCAAATCCGCCAGGAATAATAACCAGATCAAATTGACGATTAACATAATCAGCACATTGGCCATCTACATTTAAAGGTATTCCATACTTACCGGTATAAGTTTGTTCACCAATTCCCAGTAATTTAACACTTGCGTTGGTTTCTAAAAGGCGGTAATAGGGATAAGTAACTTCACGATCCTCGAATTGGGGACCAAGTAATATAGCTACTTGTACATGTTTTAAATCCATGATAAACTCCTTAAATTAAACTAATTAGTTATGCATTTAGCAATTTAATCTGATTGCAGTTAAATTATTTTAGGTCAATTAAACAAGATTAATAAAAAAATTAATGCTTATCTAAGTTTTCTACTTAATAAATTATGAAACCCCCAAAATTTTTAACACTAGTTTTATTGACAAGTTTTTGTTCAAACCTTGCGCTGGCTTCTTGGGGGGATAATTTAAAAAATACAGCCATACCAATAACTGCTAATGGCAAAACAACTAATAATTATCATATAATTGCCTTAGATTATAAAAATCCTAAATTCACCGAAAAACTAATTAATATTAAAACAGCAAAACTTAAAGGGCTGTCATATTACAATTCACCTACCGGACTAAATTTTCCTTATAATCAAAGGCTGCATGGCTCGAGTGACGATATTTATTTACGCAAAACGGTTACAAAGAAGCTTAAACAGGTAAATGAATATCTTAAACCTTATAAACTCAATGTGTTTATCCTCGATGGCTTTCGTAGCTATAAATTACAAAATGAATTATGGCAGTTTTTTCTTAATTATGCTAAAACTAATCACCCAAATTTTTCCAAAGCCCAATGTGAAGATTTTGCCGCCAATTACTGCTCTAATCCTCAAGATTTTTCCATACACAACGATTTAACCTGGTTTACGCATTCAACTGGCGCCAGTGTTGATCTAACTCTACAATCAACTAAAACCGGTGAATTAGCTTATATGGGCGGGATTTTTGATGACCCAAATGAGATTAGTCATACTTGTTATTATGAAAACAACCCGATCAACAATTTATCGAGTTTGTTAGCTCAACAAAATCGTCGTATTCTTTATAATGCAATGATCAAAGCCGGTTTTACCAATTATTCTTTTGAATGGTGGCATTATGACTGGGGAAATCAGATGTGGTTAATGAATTTAAAGGATTACGCTAAAGTAAAAGGCGCCTTTTATGGGGCTTGCCTCAAACCCTAAAAGTTTCACTTTTAATCTGAACAATTACAATAATTGCTAAACGGACTAGATAAAGTAAGGATCTATAGTCGGGAACAAACTGTCAACTGGACTTTTAGCCTAAAAACTATTGCGGATGAATTTAAACTAACTTAAAAACCAAAAAGCTTTAGGTTAAATATTTATCATAACAAGCTCTTGACTAAGTAATTTAAATAATCACTATGATGCAAAAGTTGACAAGAAGCCCAAGGAATTAGGCTTGATTTTTGATACTTATTTTATGATTAATTTTTCAAGTTATATATATATTAGAACATATCATATAAATTGAAGTCTCATAGACATATGAGATATTACACACCATAAATTATAAAACAAATAATTTAGTAAGTTCTTTTCAATTATCATTTGCGCTAATCTTTGGCTAAATCACTGACCGATGACTGATTTTAATATTTCACCAACATCAATCAACCCTAAGACCCTCTCACATAAAATTGGCTTAGTAATATTTACGATGTCTGATTCAAGTGGTGAAACGGCTGAAGCTGTAGCTCGAGCTTGTCTTGTTCAGTTTCCACCCTCATCTGTTTCCATATATCGCTTGCCCCAGATAAGATCGAGCAAACAGATCTTAACTTTGATTGAAGAAATAAAAGATAAAAACGCCCTTATTGTTTATACTTTAGTCTTACCAGAATTCAGAATGACACTAGAGGCTGCTACTGAAAAATATCATATACAACGCATAGATTTATTAGGCCAATTAATAGATAAATTAACTAGTTTAACGCATCAACAGCCATTGTCAGTCCCAGGTCGTCTTCATGTCATGGATGAAACCTATTATAAACGCATTGAAGCAGTTGACTTTGCCATACGATATGACGATGGCAAAAATCCTGATGGCATCAAACAGGCAGATGTGGTTCTAATTGGCGTATCACGTACTAGTAAAACGCCAAACTGCATGTATTTAGCCCAGCATTATGGCTTAAAGGCGGCCAATATTCCTTTAGTGTTTGGTATTGAACCACCACTTAATTTATATCAAATTTCTAATTCAAAAATAGTCGGTTTATCCATTGACCCACATTTATTACAGGATATTCGTTCCACACGAGCTCAAATAATGGGCTTATCTTCTCAAGCTGATTATGCGGATTTAGACCGCATAAACCAAGAAGTAAGATACGCTAAAAATATTTTTCGCGAATTAAAATGTCATGTTATTGACGTTTCAGCTAAGGCGGTAGAGGAAATTTCATCAGAAATTTATTTATATTTAGGTCAGTAAGTTTAAGGAGAATGCCATGTTACAAGCAGCATTAAGTAATGAAAAAACCACCAAAAAAGTTATCCTATTTGCCGATGCCGCAAAATATTTTGCTAATGATCGAACGAGAATGAAAGAAATTTTAGGGGGAAAAGGAGCTGGTTTAGCAGAAATGACTTTAGCTAAATGCAACGTACCACCAGGCTTAACCATAACGACTGATGTCTGTCGTGAATATTATGCTAATAACAGCCAATTACCTCAAGGCTTATTTAACGATGTTTTAACCGAACTAAAACAAGTTGAGGATCAAGTTCAAAGAAAACTTGGCAGCGTAGATAATCCATTATTACTTTCAGTGCGATCGGGTGCTAAATTTTCCATGCCGGGCATGATGGATACAATTTTAAATTTAGGCTTAAATGACGAAACAGCAAAAGGTTTAACAAAACTAACTAATAACAAAAGATTTGCCTATGACAGTTACCGCCGCTTTATTCAAATGTTTTCTAATGTTGTATTTAGCGTTAGTAAAGATTTATTTGAAGATGCCTTAGATGATCTTAAATTTGAACGTAAAATTAAAGTTGATTCAGAATTATCCGGCGATGACCTTGAAACTCTGGTAGGTACTTATAAACAGATTTTCAAAACTAAAACAAAAATTGATTTTCCTCAAGATACTAAAGATCAACTATTAAAGGCTATTGAAGCAGTTTTTAAATCATGGAATAATAATCGAGCAATATATTATCGTAATCTAAACAAAATTGATCATAATATTGGTACAGCTGTTAATATCCAGTCAATGGTATTTGGTAATTTAAATAACAATTCAGCTACGGGTGTTTGTTTTACACGTAATCCTAGCACTGGTGAAAAAAGCCTTTACGGTGAATATTTAATTAATGCTCAAGGTGAAGATGTTGTTGCCGGTATCAGAACGCCTAATAAAGTCTTTAATCTTCAATATGAAATGAAAGCTTTATATGATGAACTCAATGATACCGCCAGAAAACTTGAAACACATTACCGTGATGTTCAAGATATTGAATTCACCATTGAAGATGGTAAACTATACATTTTACAAACTCGTCAGGCTAAAAGAACGGCTCAAGCAGCAGTTAAATGTGCCTACGATTTAGTATTCGAAAAAATTATCACCAAAGAAGAAGCACTTCAGTCAATTGAACCTTTAAAACTTAATCAATTATTATTACCAAGCTTTGATATTGCCCAAAAAGAAATAGCGATTGAATCCGGTAAATTAATTGCTACTGGCTTAAATGCTTCTCCAGGAGCAGCTATTGGCAAAATAGTTTTTTGCCCTGATGAAGCCGAAGTTTTAAATAGTAAAAACGAAAAAGTGATTTTAGTCCGACATGAAACCTGCCCTGATGATATTCATGGTGTTGTTGCTAGCCAGGGAGTAATCACCAGTCGCGGTGGCATGACAAGTCATGCTGCTGTAGTTGCTCGCGGCATGGGTAAGCCTTGTGTAGCTGGTTGTGAAAGTATTAAAGTCGATCTAGATAATCACGAATTTAAAGTAGGCAGCAAAATCTTTAAAAAAGGTCACCTGATTTCAATTGATGGATCTACCGGTGAAATATTTGATGGCAGTATTGATAGACACGAGCCTAAAATCACCCATGAATTTGACCAAATTTTAAAATGGGCGGATGAAGTTAAAGTACTTACAATACGTTCAAATGCTGATACACCAGAAGATGCTCAAACTGCCATAAAGTTTGGTGCCCAAGGTATTGGCTTATGCAGGACGGAACATATGTTCATGGATCCTCAACGCCTGCCTTATGTAGTTAAAATGATCTTGGCTACTAACGTTAAAGAACGTGAACAAGCACTCGAAAAATTATTACCAATGCAACGTGAGGATTTTATTGGTATTTTTAAAGCCATGAACGGATTTCCGGTAACCATTCGCCTTTTAGATCCACCTTTACATGAATTTCTGCCTAAAGTCTTAGATTTAGTCAATGAGTTACATGAACTTAAACTTAATAAAGCTGATTCAAGCAAAATCAAAGCCACCCAAGCCTTAATTGCTAGAGTCAAAGATTTATCTGAAAGTAATCCCATGATGGGTCTACGAGGCTGTAGATTAGGTTTAATTTATCCGGAAATCAACAAAATGCAAGTTCAAGCAATTTTTGAAGCCGCCTGTGAAGCTAGTAAAACCGGCATAAAAGTATTCCCCGAAATTATGATACCTTTAGTTGGTCATGTAAACGAGCTCAAAGTTATTCGTACCCAATTAGAAGAAGTAGCTACTAGCGTCATGAAAGAACATAAACTGGAAATTGCCTACAAATTTGGCACGATGATTGAAGTGCCCCGAGCTTGTGTAACCGCAGATGAAATAGCTCAATATGCTGAATTTTTCAGTTTTGGTACTAATGATTTAACTCAATTAACATTTGCCTACTCACGCGATGACGCTGAAGGAAAATTCCTGCAACGCTATCTTGAAGGAATTGAAATAAATGGCAAACGTGAAAAAATCCTAATTGATAATCCCTTTGAAGTATTAGATCAAAATGGCGTAGGTAAATTAATGAAAATAGCTGTTGAATATGGCTTACAAACCAGACCTGATTTAAAACTAGGGATTTGTGGTGAACATGGTGGTGACCCTTCTTCAATTCAATTTGCCCATCAGCTTGGCTTAAATTATGTAAGTTGCTCACCATTTAGAGTTCCAGTTGCTAGGCTTGCTGCGGCTCAGGCTGCTTTATTCAATCAATCAGGTGTCACTAAAGATGTCTGAAGACATTGAAAAGATCCTTAAATCGTATAAGTCCTATTCGCCAGGACTAAAAAAAGACAAAGCTGCATTTTTTGAATTTTCTTTAAAAGCAGCTGCCTCACAATATTATGAAAGTCATTTTGAAAATGCCATCGCAATTTTAAACCATTGCCTTGATGTAAAAGACAATAGTTTAACTAGAGTTGAAACAATTGCCTTATATAATCAGCTAGCCATAGCTTATAAAGCTATGGGCAAATACAGTGAAGCCAAAGATTCTATTAATCAAGTACTAAAATCGCAGATTAATTTATTAGGTAAAGAAAACTTAGACGTAGCCCAAACCTATTTAAATTTAGCTGATTTATATATAAGACTTGAACAATTTGTTAAAGCTGAAGAATTATGCAAAAGTGCCTTAGAAATTTTAGATTCCCAATTAGCACCAAATAATCTAAAATTAGTAACCGCCTATAAAACTTTATCACTAGCTTATCGCTATCAGCATAAATTTTCTGAAGCTATGGAACTTTTGAAGCTGTGTGCGGACATTGAAGCTTTACATTTAGGCGAAGATAATTTACAGGTTTCCGAAACACTATATTACTTAGCCAAACTTTATTTTGAAACGGATCAGTTAGAGGATAGCGAAGTCTTAATCAGAAGAGTTTTACAAATCCGCCAAAAATATTACAGTGAAAATCATCCTAAAATTGCTCAAACTTTAAATGAATTAGCAATTATTTATCGTAATATGGGTAAACATCAAAGAGCTGAAACTTTACTTAAACAAGCTATTGATATTTGTGAATCCATGTATGGCAATCGTCATCCTAAAACTATTGAATATCTGGAAAACTATCTAACACTTTTACGTTTAATGAATCGTATTTCTGATGCTAATAATTTAGAAGAAAATATTGGTTTGCTAAAACAAAAATAAAATCAACTCATATTAATAAGCTAAGGCCAATAGCCTAAACTAAAATATTACAGTGTAAACTAATAAAACACTTATCTGTTGACAAGATTAATAGTAATTTCCATCATCATAATAATTAACTAAATTTACTTTTAAACAATTTAATTTAACAAAATTTTGCTAAAATCATATTTAGCTTATTTTTTTTACAATCAAGAGGTTATTTATGACAATTTTTGAAACTGGCAAATATTCTAAAAATCTTAATTCTTTATGGAGCCAAAAATTAATATCTTTAAGTTTAATATTGACGACTTCAATATTGACCCCAGCCTTTGCTCAAAGTCCAGGCGGACAAGTTGGAGGCGGTGGCAATGATCCGCTACAGTTATTTTTAGAAGCTGGAATTACCAACGACCAAGAAACCAAAATGCGCCAAATGGCCAATCAATTTGAAGAAACCGTAAAAGCTAAAAATGCTGAAGCTGGACAATGGTTTACCCAATTAAAACAATATACGCTAGAGCCAAATCCTGATGAATATAAATACCTTCATTGTCAAGAAGAAATTAATAAAATTCACAGTGATGTAAGTATGCTCCATGCTAAATTTATCCTAAGTTTACGTGGTGTTTTAACACAACCGCAAAAAGAAAAATTAGTTGCTTTAATGCAACAACACTTACAACAACAATCAGGTGGTGGATCTAATGGCGGCGGACCTGGTGGTGGTGGAGCACCCATGGGTGGCAGGCCACCACTAAATGGATCCGGCGGCGGCCCAGCTCCTAATTTTGGTAGTCCATAACTTCACTGCAAAATTCTTTGGCTTAATTTCGCAATATACAGATCAATCTTTTAAGATCCTAAAACGTTTAATCAGCATTTTTAAATATTTTAGGGTCTCTGATTAATAACGCCCCTGGTTCATCTAAATTATTTTCTTCACTGACATAATTACCAATTTGCTTAGAGACAGTAAGACTATTATTATTGTTTATCTGGTTTGGAATTGCCGAAGTACTTACAGGGCTTTGCGTACTTAATAATTCCATAAAGGCAATGGCGATTACAGCTAAAAACAAAATTAAACAGGCTATTAATAAAATTGATTTATATTTAGCCGGAAAGTTACTAACTCTTTGGGGCGGAACTAAAGCCTCCTGCATTTCCTGTGCTGATTGATACCGAAGCCAAATATCTTGAGCCGTAGCTCTTTGCACAAATAAGTCCAAATGATCACAGATTTCATTATTAATATTCTTGGGTGAACAAACTTGTAAAGCTTTAGGCTCTTGGCCAGTTAATAAAAAATAAAGCGTACAACCTAAAGAATACAAATCGGACCTTGGCTCGCTAGCTCCCCAATACTGCTCTGGTGGTGAATAACCCTGTGATACCACATGCGTGTTATCTTCATCTGCATGATAAGGTCTAGCAATACCGAAATCGATTAATTTAACCCGCTTTTGATCGTTAAGCATAATATTACTTGGCTTAAGATCACGGTATATAACCGGAGGATAATGATTATGTATATAAACCAAGACATCAATGATTTGATTAGCCCAATTTACAACCTGGGCTTCACTAAAAGGTTTACCATTCTCAAATAAAAGCTCTTCGAGATTTTTGCCTTCAACATATTCCATAATCAAATAATAATTATTATCTTCCTCAAAAAAATCAAAGACATGGACAATATTTGGATGTTGCAAACTACTTAAAACCTGGGCTTCTCTTTGAAAAAAGGTTAAGGCTTTTTCTTTATCCTCATCTTTAAAAAAATCATCTTTTAATTTTTTAACAATGCATTTACGCTTACCTAATCTTAAATCACTAGCCAGATAAATGGTTCCCATCCCACCACCACCAATCAAATCAATGATTTCATAACGGTTTTGCAAACACAAAACCATATCCTCATTCAATCTAGAGGAAGTATCTGAGTCTTGGAGTTTATCGTAAAATGAGGATGCCATATCAATAGTAAAGAAAACATGATTAAATATAGCTAATAATATACCTTTAATTATGAAAAAAGACAATAGTCAAGTGTCGGCTTTTAAATAATTTACGACAATTTAATCTTTAATTTAATTACCCCAGCCCTAAAACTACCCCGTTATTTAAACAGCCAGCGCAATTAGTTAATTTAAAAGTTTATATTTTATACATAAACTTTTAAATTGAGCTAAACCATCACGAT
>JAKAZS010000079.1 GCA_021815785.1 bacterium | reverse complement strand
TAAAACTATTACAGTACCTGATATATGGCAGTTAACTAATATAGAAGAAGGTATAAATTGTAGTATCGGTTGTAATCATTGGTATTTATTAAATTATGACTTAAAGGCCAATTCCAACGTAAAGCTAGCAATAGGTCGCAATGGCTGTAGGTTTTTTGAATTTATTGCCAAAGATTTTTATGATGTATTAAATTCACCATTAGATAAATTACCCCAGCCCAAATAAATAGTACAGGAGTAGATTCTGCTTTGTTTGATGAGAAAATGGGGTTTAACAAATATACTAAACGAGGCTCGTTAACACCTTTTTTTATTGAATATGAAATTCATAAATTAGAAATTATTGAAGTAAATAATAAAAAGGTATTATACTCTGAAGGTATTAGATATAATACACCTAAAAATCCGAATTATGACATAAACGAAGGCTATGAACCTGATAAATACGTGGCAGAAATAATTATTCCAATTCAAGTTAAAGCCAAAGACGGCAAGCTTATTTTTAACAATGGTTCTGATAATGCGTCTTGTAATGAAATAGTATCGATTAAAGCTCCCTATGACAAAGTCACCAAGGAAGAATGGGCCAAATATAAAGACCTTTTACCAGAAATAATAAATTCAATCAAATGGCGAATTTAAAAATTGTTATTGCTAAATTTGTCAACAATTATTTGCTGGTTCTATTTAAAATTTACTGGGCATATATTACTTAGACAAAACAAAATTATGCTTAGCAGTTTTAAGTATTATGGCGCAGTTTCAGCTTAACCTTAAATATCAGACCCCGCAACAAAATGTAGCTTTTATATTCGCTTGTGTTTTGTTACCATTTTGGTCTATTTTACTTCCAATTTTATTAGGTACATTTATAAAAATGTATTTTGCTGGTAATATCCCAATTTCACCATTTGGTTTCTGGCTTGTGCTTGGATTGCTTATTTTGGCAATTTTTGCGGGAATATTTTTTACGGCTTTAGCTGAAGATGATAGGCTGTTTATAACTAAAGAAGGTATATCTTTTCCGTTGCGATTTTTGCCAAAACTTGCATTTAAACGTACTAAATTTTGGGAAGATCTTCATGAAGTAGACTATATTAGTTCAGCCAATTACTTAATTCTAAAATTTAAATCATTGAGCCTAATAAGTCTTAATCTTAATCTTTTAGCTAAAGAAGAATTAGAAAAATTTTTATTAAGTATCGAAATGTGGGGGAAAAATGTAAAATTATCTCCAGCCTTTATTGAATTTCAAGAATCGACTAAAACCAATAATAGTCAAAGCTTAACCTATACGAAAATGTGGGAAGATGAATTAAGCCGTCGATTCTCTAACACGGCCTTTATACCTTTAGATCCAGGCGCTAAATTAAAACAGGGGAAATTGGAAATTGTTCGTCAGATTGCTTTTGGTGGTTTTTCAGCCATATATCTGGCGCAGTTAAATAAACAAGATTTAGTCATCTTAAAAGAAATTGTTATCCCACAAAATGCCAATTCTGAAATTAAAGAAAAAGCCTTGCAAAATTTTGCTAAAGAAGCGCAACTCTTAGCTAAATTAGATCATCCAAATATTGTCAAAGTCAAAGACTTTTTTGTTGAAGAATTACGGCAGTATTTAATGATGGACTATGAAACAGGGCAAGATTTAAGGCAATTGGTAAGCCAAAATGGCTTAGTTAATGAACGTGATGCTATCGCCATAGGTCTAAAAATTGCTCTAGCTGTTCAGTATTTACATAGTCATACACCACCAATTATTCATCGTGATATTTCACCAGATAATATAGTTTTAAAAAATAATGGTGATATTTTAATTATTGATTTTGGGGCAGCTAATGAATTTATGGGTACGGCTACTGGTACGTTAATTGGCAAACAAGCCTATATGGCTCCAGAACAATTACAAGGTAAAGCCACATTAGCTAGCGATATTTATGGATATGGTGCTACTCTTTACTTCTTATTAACTGGTCGTGATCCAATGCCATTAGCTAATGCTGATGTAAAACAGGTGTTACCTAACATTAATGAAGATTTAAATGAGTTGATTTATCAAACTACGCAGTTTGAGATTAATGATCGAATAAAGGATATAGCTACTGTAATAGCTAGTTTGGAAAGGATTGCTCAAAAATTAGCTGATAACGAAATTATTATAAGTCAATAAAGTAATTTGTGTTTATTAACTTATTTATTTACTTGATTAATTACTTCCAGTACGTCTGTTTCGGGAAGATCTATTAATTCGGCAATTTTACTGATTTCTAATTTTTTCTTTAAATACAAATTTTTGATTATTTGAGCTCTTTCCCTTGCTTCACCTTTAGGCTGCACTTCTGGCTCCACCATCAACATTGCCCATACGGTATAAATCGGTTTCTTTAGCATTAATTTTTAGCGTCATGTTATAATGATAATAATTTTGCTTAAAAGGTAAACCATGGAAAATGAAGATCGTGAAGCTAAAAATATACCGATTCAAGAAATCTTTGCTAATGGTCAAAATGTAACCTTAGGAGTTAATCCGGTAAATAGTGTTAGCCAAAATAATGCAAATACTGCCAATAATGCAGCTATTACCAATAATACAGCTAATGCCAATGATGAAGATACTGCCAATGATTCAATAGCTAATTTCCCCAAAATTGTTAGTTTGGGTAATGTATCCGTTAGTGAACCTAATATTCCTGATCAAAGTTTAAGTTTTAAAGACATAATGCCAATAAAATTAATTGTAATTTTTTTAGGCTTATATCTTTTTTCTTTGGTATTAAATAAATATACCTTTAATAGTTTACCATTGATAAATATAAGTTTTTTATTCTTTAAATCATCGGTTTATTTAAGTAGTATATTGCTTAATTTGTTAATATTTGCCACCAGTTTAATTAATTTAGTGAAAATTGTTCAAGCTAATTTAGGTATTAGCCCCGGTTTGACTTCAGTAAAAATCAAGCAATATGCTGGCATTTCCATTGCTTTAATTATCCTAACCAGTTTTTTGAATATTTTTAATGTTAATTTTGCTCAGCCGACTTCAACTTCACATTTGACAATTTATCAAAATCTAACTATGTATTTAAGTAATAATTTACTTTATTTGCAAAGTTTAAAATTTCTTACGGTCTTTAGTGATTTTTGTGTCCCCAGGCTATTGTTTTTAACTGAAATTTTTACGGCATCCTGGCTATTTATTTATTTTAAACCGATATATAGTTATTATCGTAAATTTGCTGGTTTATTTAGTTTTAAGGAATTACAGAATAAAAATTATGTAAGTAGAATTCCAGGATATTCACGCCAGCAATTACTTAAAATTCATAAATCATATTTTACCAATATTAATGGCCTAATTGGTCTTAATGTTTTAATTATGGTCATGGCGCTTTTTCTTAAGGCAATAGTTTTACCGATAATATTTTTAGGCGCTCAATTAATATTTTGGTATGAAATGATTACTTTTATTAAGTTGATTCGCCACTTAAAGCTAAATAAAATTGAAAGCGAAATTTACCCATCTTTAAATAATGAGATTATTATTCCTTATAAGGTGGAATCAGGGTTGGAAAAGTGGTTTTGGCAACGATTTAATCAATCTGGTTCGAAGAAAAAAATCTTAGTGATGGTAATCCTGACCTTGACTTGTTTCTCAAGTATCGGTAATTATCTGTTAATCGCTTTAAGTAAGTTTACCAATTTGCTTAATTTAGCTTCTGGAGCTAGTTATAAGGTTTTAGCCCCGGCTCAGATTGTTAATAATCTGCAGGTTTTAAGTTCGTTGTTTTTTTTGATTTTAATCTGTTTTATCATGATATTTTTGTATTTTCGTAGGTTATCACTAAAGCCTACCCTGATTAAAATAAATTCGCAAGGTTTAGCTTTTGGACGTAGGGTGAATGATATTAAATATGTCGATGAGATAATTTATTGGCAACATATTAAAAATATTCGTATCGATAATTCGCCAAAAAATATCCTTAATAAAACTTTGGTTTTTGATATTGATACACAAGCCAATATTCAGCAAAATATTCATAATGGCCAGCGAACCTGGATGTATGTATTAGAAGCGTTAAACAGTATTAAACCAAGTAATGAATTTAAAATCAATTTAAATGCCATAACTGATTTTAATCATCGTGAATTGATCCTAAAAGCTATTGAAAAATATGGTAACCAAATACCCCGTGACGCTAGTGTAATTGAAATGTTACAGACCCCAAGCGAGCATAGTTATACCGACATCTGGCTTCAGGCGTTAGCTAGTCCACCCAAGCGCAATAGTTTAAAACCTTTAGAAATGGATTGTCAGCTTAAAGATTTGCGGTATCGGGTAATTGGTTATCTGGCTTCAGGTGGGCAAGGCTCAACTTATATAGCTTATGACAGTGTGCTTAATCAGGAAGTTGTATTAAAAGAATTTATCTTACCGGTATTTGTTGATTTAAATGTACGTAAGGATGCTTTAACTCAATTTGAAGCTGAAGCAAAAATTTTAAAAAAAATAAACCATCCCCAAATTGTAACCTTAATTGATTATTTTACGCAGGATCACCGAGCTTACCTGGTTTTAGAATATATTCAAGGGCTTACTTTAAAAGAAATTATTTTACGAGATGGATTTATGGAAGAAAATAAAGTAATTAATATTAGTATTCAATTGCTTAAAGTTTTGCAATATTTGCATCGTCAGAATCCGTCTATAATTCACCGTGATTTAACTCCAGATAATATTTTATTACAGGCAAATGGTGATATTAAGATTATTGATTTTAATGTCGCTAAGCAAAGTAATACCGTAACTATTGTTAGTAAAGTTGTTGGCAAACATGCTTATATGCCACCGGAACAATTTCAAGGAACCGTATCAACCCAAAGCGATATATATAGCCTAGGCGCTACCATGTCTTATCTGCTTACAGGTTATGAACCTACTCCAATTTCGGTAGCTAATCCCCAAAAACTAAATAATTTAATTAGTGATAAAATTAATAATATAGTCGTAAAAGCTACTGCTTTAAAATTAACTAATCGGTATGAGCATGTTCAGGATATATTAACAGAAATCGAAACTTAAATAGCTAAAATAATATTGGGTTAGTAGAATTATTGTCAATGGTTATAAAACTCTTAAATACTTTAAATTTTTATTTTTAATATGGTGTTATATGAATGAAATGAATAATTTAGCCTCTAAAAAAAACTTTAGTTTAACAAATAAAACTATTGATGTATTTTCCTGTATTCAAAAACAAGATAAATTTTATCCATATTTAATTTTAGCCATTAGTTGTATTTTAACTAGTGGCATATTTGAAGCCTTTAATAGTAGTTTGGGTCTCTATTTACTGGGGTATTATAATTTAATGTTAAATAATAATACTAATGCTATTAATTCTTTTTCCCAATTGATTAAGAGCGGGGAAAACTTTGATTATCTTTATGCTTTAAGAGGCATGGCCTATGCTGATCTTGGTCAATATGACTTGGCTAATCAGGATTATTCAAAAGATTTACAGGTGCATCCATGTCATAATATGGTCAGAATTGAGCAAGCTAGGCTTTTTTTACAAAAACATGATTATGCAACGGCTTTAAAAATTTGTGATTATATTGCTGATGGTTGTTATTTGAATTGCCAGCAAAATAATCAATTGCAACTTATTCGTACTAAGGCATTAGCTCAATTAAATAAAGTCAATGGCTTAAAATAAGGTGTCACCAAATGCCTTAGATTGTTAGTTCAATTAAATAAAAACAAAGATTTCAAACTGCAGCAATAACTATAATTTATAAATTAGCCTGTTAAATTAATTTTTTAAAGGTAAAATCCAGGGCACCGGGAAAAGCGGGTCCTGTTGCGTGGTTAAATCAATATTGGGATCAATTAAATATTGATAAGGTCTACCATTTAAAGATACTTTTGCTTCAACTTTAATAATTGGTTTAAGGCCAGTTTGCTGTTTAATTAAATTTGCATAGTATTTTGCAAATTGAATGATTAAATCTGGCTGTGTCATCATCTTAGTGGCCTGGCGCACGGTTAGATATTTATAGATATTGACAGTCTGTTTAAGCGAATTATCTGGATTAATGGCCCACATGGTAAACTTTCCGTATTTTTGTCTTAACATCATTGACCAGGAATAGCGGTGTCCATATTCGCTCCACGATGTATTGCCGGGGTAGAAAAATCGTCTTATTGGTAACAGTAATTGGAGCAATACATAGATAGTCATAAAGGCAATTAATATTTTACTCGTATAAATTGATTGCTCTGGTTTTGAATTGGCCACATTGTAGTTTTGATCAAGATTAAAACTATTTGGGATAATTCTTTTACTTATAATGGTTATTTTATTAATTAGCTGTTCAATAATGCTTGGATCAATAAATAATACTAAAGTCCCGGACATTAAATATGGAAATACGCCAATATTAAACATATGGGCATTACAGCAGTGAAAAGTTAAGGCAATTATGGCTCCATAAATAAAAGTTTGTTTGAAACATAGTAGTATGGGTGTTACTAAATCCACAAAAATGCCACCATAAGCCAGAAATGCTATAGAATAGGGGGTATAAAGCAAATATTGATAATGACCCAAATCGATAAAGTTTTCAATCCATTCTTTTAACGGATGGCCATTAAGCCAGTCATAATTAATTTTGGCCAAAGCACCAAACATGTAAACAATAAATATCTGAAATTTAAAAATTAAAACAGTCCAGTTTGGCACTAAAGCAATTTTATTATTACCAAAGAAATATTTATCAAGAGACCAGATTCGATTAGCTGGAGTAAGGCAAAGCAATCCACTAATTAGACAAATTAAATACATATGATTTAGATATTGGGTTTTATCAATTAAAAACACATATGTGATTAAAATAAAAAATATAATGGTAAAAAATCGATAAAATAATCCAAAACAAATTCCTACAGCACTTATAAGTAATAAATAAAATACCAGGGTCATTAATGGAGCCGGTAGTGGTTTGATAAAATCAATAAATGGAAAAAAATATTTAGGATAAATAAATTCAGCGTAAATTAACTGACTGGTAAGCCAATGAACCATATCGGTAAACATTATCAAGCCAAAAACAATGCGAAATAAGGCTAAGTTACAGGCTAGTCGTGGACTAATAAGATAATGATAAATATTCATTAAGGGTTTTTATTTTACCTTGAGCGGTGATTAAATTTTTGACGATTGGATTTGAGCATAATAATATTCTGCTTAGGCTTTAGCTTTAACATTATTAAATTTATTATTCCTTTAAAGGTAAAATCCAGGGAACCGGGAAAAGCGGGTCCTTTTGTGTGGTTAAATCGACATTAGGGTCAATTAAATATGTGTATGGACGACTGTTTAAAGATACTATTCTTTTAATTCTCATTTTAATTAGTATGAAGTTGTCTTGATTGGAGAATTTAAATTTTTCAGTCATTGTGGTAATTATTTAACATTTTGATTTTTTAAGCAAATTATTTTTTACTTGGTAATTAGATAAATAAAACGACGGGGCTATTTTTTTGAATAACCCCGTCGTCAAGCATATAAATATATAAGTAGGTAAAGTTTTTTATTGAATTAATACCGGTGTATACATATTGGGATTAGGAATACCACCTACGGGCATAGAGCCATTAACTGAAATCATCTTAAAAGTAATCCCGACTAATTGATTCGCAAAGGCGTTATCAGCATGATAACTAGCGCCCCAACCATACCAGCTATTGGTTACTCCTTGTATTTGAATTTGGGCAAAGCCTTGAACAGTTCCGTGGCTATTATTATCATTGCCATACCCATTTGTTGGCATCAATGTAGAATTAGTACTGTTAGGGTTTCCATGGCCACCACCAGCCTTACCACCACCATCGCTACCACCAGGGCTTACAATGGCTACTGGTATTGTTTGACCAGCAAGAAATGGTGCCACAGATCCAGGATTGACCGATCCTAGAGTTGAAGAATTCCCAATAACCTGGTTGCTTGAAACAGTTGGTGGACTTGAAGTTAATGTTGCTGTACCGGTATTCGGACTGTTACCAGAAGAATAAGTATAGCCATTTCCAGCTGATCCTTGCATAAATTGAGCCGTTGTATTCAGTCCAAGTGACCCATCACTACCTACACCAGTCGTTAAATTTACGGTTTGGCCAACCGAAAGACTCGGTAAACTAGCACTACTAGGAATACTATATTGTGTTCCACTGGTTATATTAGGCAAGGCTTGTGGCGAAAGAGGATTAATTGAATAACTTGGTGTGGCTGAGGGTGAATTAGTCGTAACTCCGGGTGAATTGGTCGAAACATAGGGAATCATTCCCGGTAAGGGACTTTGATTTTCTCCGGGGGGGGCAATGAATCGCAAAGTATTGAATGGGTTATGATCATTAGTGGTTGGCGTAACTGGCAAGCCAGGTAATGGAGTCGTTGAATTTGGTCCGTTAGTATAAGGAGTACTTCCTGGGCTTAATGAAGCGGCAGCTCCACCATGATTACCAGGATTGGTAAGCAGGTATACTGTATATAGCTTGCCTGGTGTCCAGGTGTTGGGTGGAATAGCTAGAGGAAATACTGAACTGGCTGTCCCTGGATTAACTTCTCCAGCTACTGAAGTTGCTGAAATTTTATCACTAGGCCTACCAAATTGTGAAGCAAATAAATTAATGCAATTTACATATGCTGTAACCGTAACAGTAGGGATACTACTAGATCCAGAGCCACCTGTTGAATAGTCAACAACTGTTGTTACATTATGTGAAGGTATTGGGGCTCCATTAGCAATAGTGTGGGTGCAAATCTGTTGAGATGCAATTGTTGCTATACTTTGAGCTGTACTTGGAGCTGCTGGGTGAGTAATTGCATATTCGGCTGCAATGGCAGCAGCATCTGTAGCTGCCTGTAATTCGGTTTGCACTGAAACTTGTCTAGCAAAATCAATGCTTATTGCTGCTAAGATAAAACAGATAAGTAATGCTCCAAGGAAAAAGGATACCCCTAACAACCCTTTAGAAGATCGATGTTTTTTTAAACTATAAAAGATTTTATTAGGGTTGACCACAGTGCTGCCTCTTACTTGAATATTGGGAAATTTGGGCATAATAAAATCCTCCTATAGAATTAATTTGCTTGACAAGGGAATGCTCTTATAAAAAATTAAAGTGGATAAGTATAGCTTGCTTGAAGCGTAATATGTTTACCAAAGCCTAGAGGATCTGGTGATGGCCAAATCCCATTAGGGGCTTGTACGGTTACCGTTACTGAACCAGGAATGAGTGCGGCATTAGGATCATTTGAATTCCTAGAGTTAGAATTTCCAGATAGTGGTGCAACGTAACTGGCTGTAAACTGTTTATTAGAAGTAACAATATTAGCAATCCGTATTCTTGACCAGGCCTCATTGGGTTGAGTGGGCTGAGTCGTGCTGGGACCCGGATTAGAGGCTGATCCATTGCCAGGATAAACTACTGGCTGTGTGCTAGAATAAGAGGAACCAGCCTCGGGTGGATCAATCGTGTTGCCTTGTGGATAAGTAGGAATTGTAGTGACTTGTACTGGTGGCCAGTTGTATGCCAGTAAACAACCCCTGGCACCATTTCGAGCAGCTTCATTAAGCATGTTTTGTATAAATAGATATTGATTGGTTTCCCAGGCAAAATAAACCATTAATAAAACTAACGGGATTATAAAAACAATTGCTGCAGCACCTTCAGATAAGGCCTGTCCTTTAAAGTTTCGATAGCTATTTGGTTTAAGCATTTTTGGGTAACTCCTTTATTCACAACATTATAAGTTTAAGTTTTAGACTTAACCACCCCCCTTGCCACTTTTTCCATTTCCACCACCTAATATATTTCCAGTACCGGGAAATATTGGGTAAGTAACACTGGACTTTAAGGTTAGACCTGAAGGTACGGAAAATCCAATTCCACCAGCACTGATACTTGGCCATGGGAAGGGAATTACATGAGGCCCAGGCACAAATACGGCTGTTACTGTAACTGTACTAGGAGTTGGGAGCGTGTTCTGGATGAACATACCGGGATTTGGATTATCTGAACTAGGAAAATTAGGATTAGATCCAGTTGAAGGCATTGAACCCTGAACATAACTGCTGTTAATTACCCCAGGTACATTCACTATATTATATGCTGCATTAAGTTGAGAATTACTAGGCAATTGGGTTGGATTATGGCTTACAATAGCTGAAATAGTTCTAGCTGCCTGGTATGCTCCTAGTGTCAGTCCGTTATGAATGATATAAGCTTCCGTACATTCTAAAGCTACAAAAATTACCATTAAAATTATCGGTAAAAACAGGGATATTGATGCAGCTGCTTCGGCTAAGGCTGCACCATTATTACGATGAGGTCTTAAATTTAGTGGTTTAGGTGATTTGCGACGATAATTCATATAATTCTCCAGCTAGCTTTTAGTAATTTTGATAGGCGCCAAAATATTAACTATAATTAATACATATCATACCTTTCATGTTTCTGTCAATGCCCTCTATTTAAATGTGATTAAATAAACTTAATCACCGGTTACTTTTGGCTGGATATGACATCTGTAAAAGATTGAATTCGTTTAAGGCGTAATTTGACCTTTCGAAAATTAACGAGGTTTGAAAAGTATTAAATATTCTTAATGATATTTCTCTAATCTTAATTAATTGCGGAAAATTTTAGATTACGAGCAATTTGTCAGAAGTATTGAATCAGATTCGTATTTTAGCCTAGCAATTTAACAGTAAACTATCTTGACCAATTTTAACCTGATTATATAATGTATCTCGTTGACAAGGGATAAAGCCAGCGGTACTTATGAGTTCTTCCATTTCTTTACAGGCTAGATTTAGTGGGGTTTTGGTTCCAGCTGCATGAGTTATTCTTTCTTCGAAAATAGTTCCATCAATATCATCAGCGCCAAAATTAATGGCTATTTGGGCAATTTTTTCGCCTAATTGTACCCAATAGGCCTTAATATGGGGAAAATTGTCAAGGAATAATCGGGATATGGCAATATCCTTTAATAAGTCATATCCGGTGGGTTCAGTTACTTCATCTTTTATATCAGTTCCTTCGTAATAGCATTTTAAAGGGATAAAACACAAAAACCCTCCAGATTTATCCTGTTGATTGCGTAAATAGTTTAAATGCTCAATTTTATGCTCAATATTTTCACCTATACCGGTTAACATTGTGGCATTAGATTTTAGCCCTAATTTATGAGCAATATCGTGAATTTTCAGCCAGGTAACAGCAGGTGTTTTTTTTACTTTCATCTTTTGGCGCACGGTTTCATTAAATATTTCAGCGCCGCCACCAGGCATTGAGCCAAGTCCAGCTTCAATTAAACGGGTTAAAACCGTTTCGTAGGACAATTTATGCAATTTGGCAAAATATTCTATTTCTACTGCGGTAAAAGCCTTTAAATGAATATTAGGATATTCATTTTTAATTACTTTCATAATATCGGTAAAATAGTTAAGGTCACAATCTGGATTAAGGCCACCAACCATATGAATTTCAGTAATACCAAATTCACTGGCAGCTTTGACTTTGGTTAATACTTGTTCTATCGTCCAGGTGTAAGATTTGGTTTTAATATTGGCATAAGAGCAAAATCTACAAGTTTCGACGCAGTAATTAGTGGGATTTAAATGCATATTATTAATGTAATAGACATATTTGGCATATTTGGACCCAGCTTTTTGTTCGCGGACAAATTGTGCTAAAGATCCTAGTAAAGCTAAATCGTTAGATTCGTAAAGATGAATACCATCACTAACGGACAGGCGGATATTATGTAAAACCTTTTCGACAATGTTTTTAAGTGGGTGTTTGGAATTTAAGGCGTCTTCAATAGCTAGATACATAATATTTCCTGGGAAGATGTGGTCGTAATTAACCTAAAAAATATAATCTTACATTATAGTACTGATCATTATAGAACGAAAATTATAGAATGAAGATATTTACTTATTTTATTTATTTTTAGTAATTTAATTTTTCAGTTAGTTTTCAAAGGTTTCCATTTAATGATGTAAAGAATAAATGGTTTCACTATTAGTTATTCTCAAGATTTTAGATTTTATTTATTCAAGCGGTATTACAGGATTTGACTCAACAAATATAAATTATATGATAAGGTTCATTATTTATAATTAGACGTACTAAGCTTAAATAAAATTTATTTAATTTTGGTCAAAATTTTAGAACCTTTTACCAAAAAATTCGTTTAGTTATATGAGGCAATTTTTAAATTATTGAAATTAGTTAAATTATTTAATCTGCAACAATAACGATTATTCAAAAAAACAGCCTCATTAACAATTAATTTTTGAGGTATACTTATGCGTAATTATGATTCCATCTTTAAAAATTTATTTAAGTCTAAATTAGCAATTAAAGACTTGTTACTTCATTTTATCGATGAGGTAATTATTAAAGAAATTGATTTTGAAAGTATACAATTATTGCCAACTGTACTTAATCATAAAAGTAAGCACAGTCGCATAGTTGATTTAGTCTTTCGGGTAAAATTAAACCATCGGCAAGTTTTTATGTTTTTTATTATTGAATTTCAGCTTACCATTAATAAGTTTATGGCTTTACGTTTAAACACGTATGTTTCATTAACCTTAGAATATTTATTAGCCAGCAACAATATCTTGCAATATAATAAATTACCGCCAATTATACCAATTGTGCTATATAACGGTAAACGTAAATGGCAGCCCAAGAAACAACTATTGGATAATTTTATACAATTACCTAAGCGTTTTAATATAGCTAGGTTTTTGCCCCAAATTGAATACTTAGTATTAGATTTGGGGCAGATTAAAGTGTCCGAATTGAAAACCAAAACTAATAGTTTTATTGCCAAAATGCTGGAAATAGAGCAAATTTATGATATAAGGCAAAGTATAAATTTATTTATTGATGCCTGTGAATTGGTTATTGATCAAGATGTTGGATTATTGTCAAGTTTAGAAGAATGGTATAAAATGATTTTAGAAGCTAAGGGTATCAAGGATCCTGTTTTTGAGGTTAATAAAGAAATGATTAAAACGCGCAAAAAATTAATTAATAATATTTTTGAAGAAGCCAGGTTAAAAGGCTTAGCTGAAGGTAGAGCTGAAGGTAAGGCTGAGGGTAAAGCTGAGGGTAAAGCTGAGGGTAAAGCTGAGGGTAAAGCTGAGGGTAAAGCTGAAGGTAAAGCTGAAGGTAAAGCTGAGGGTAAAGCTGAAGGTAAAGCTGAGGGTAAAGCTGAAGGTAAAGCTGAGGGTAAAGCTGAAGGTCAAGCTAGCGTATTGTTAAAACAACTACAGTTTAAATTTGGTTCTATAGATGCTGCCATTGAAAGTAGAATCAGGAGTGCTACAAAAGACGAGTTGGATAAATGGATTATTAAATTATTAAGTGAAAATACTATTAAGGATATTCTTGATTAGCAGTTTAACAATTAATTTTTTCATTAAGCTTAATCTAAAAAAAAATTCAACGATAAAATCAAGACTTTAT
>JAKAZS010000144.1 GCA_021815785.1 bacterium | reverse complement strand
TAATCCTAATTCAGTTGATAATCAACCTAATTATCCAGATTTTAATTCAGGAAATCCCTTTAATAAAAATAATTCAGTTGGAATTGACAATTCTTTTAATGAAAATTCACCAAAAACTTCCAGTCGAATTTCCCCAATCAAAGAATCTTTAAGTAGTCAGGCGCAAGCACAAAAGGCAGCAGTCAAATTATCTTCGGCAAACCAGTCGAGTCTAACTAATAAAAAATCCGATGACATGGTTGGCAGTGTTCTAGATAAACGTTATGAAATTGTTGGCGTTTTAGGCAAAGGTGGAATGGGTGTTGTCTATAAAGGTAGGCAATTACAAATGGAACGTATTGTTGCTATTAAGGTTTTATATGGTCATAAGGTAACGAATCTTGAATCTATTAAGGCTTTTAAAGAAGAAGCTAAGTCTATTGCCCAAATTAAACATCATCATATTATTACCCTATTGGACTTTGGTATGGATGAAAAAGGTCAGCCTTACCTAGTTATGGATTATTTGCCTGGTATTGATTTACATTCTACGATTATGCAAAAAGGCATTTTGAATTTAGAAAAAGCTAAAAATATTTTTAAACAAGTAATTAATGGACTTAATTTTGCTCATAAAATTGGTATTGTCCACAAGGATCTTAAACCGGAAAATATAATGCTGACAACACGTAATAATGATCCTGACTGGGTTACTATTTTAGATTTTGGTTTATCTTCATTAAAACCAAAGGCAAAGCCCAATTTTGGTAAAGTTTCTAATATTGTTGCTCAGGCACCAATGGGTTCACCCCCATATATGTCACCGGAACAGTGTTTAAGTGAAGAAAATTTAGATAATCGCAGTGATATTTATTCTTTAGGGATTGTAATTTTTGAAGCGTTATCTGGCGAATTACCATTTTCGGCTAAATCGCCTTTAGAACTTATGAATTGTCATGTTTCCCGTCCGCCAACATTGTTGATGAATGTAAATTCAACCTGTGAACCATATAAAGCTTTAACCAATGTTTTGGCCAAAGCCCTAGAAAAGGATAAGGAAAATCGTTATAAAAATGTTATTGAATTTGAAGAAGCTTTAGATGAAGCTTTTGAGCGTGATAGTGTAAATGTAAAAGTTGAAGCCCAGCGTAAGCAGGCGCAAACACATAATCAAGAATTTGCTAATGAATTAAAAAATATTTCTAATAATTCTTTTTATTCATTTGACGATATTGATGAAGATAATTCACAATCTGAAACCATAACTAAAGTTTATACGACTGCCGAAAACGTAGTTTCTGAAAATTTAATCGCAAAGCTTAAAAATAGTTGGTTTAAGATCTTTTCTAAGGATAATTGGTCGTTTATTAATATAAGTAGTGTATCATTACCTAATTTAAAGAAAAAACTTACCCAGTGTGCCTTTTGTGGAACTCCCGCTCAAGCTGGTTTAAGATTTTGTATGAGTTGCCAAAGAGAATTAATTTCAGCCGAAGAATTATTAAAACTTAGGCGGTCCCAAGGAGATTTTTCGTTAAAGTCGATTGCCAGTTCACAGCTTGATAAAGGTAAAAATCAGGTACAGTTTAGTCGGGCTAAAAATGTTGGATCTTTAAGTGATGGCAGTTTAATTAAAGTATTAATTTATTTCTTAATTACTATTGGTGTTATCGGTGGTGGTTATTATTATATGAATACAGTTAAACATGATGAACAAAATCTTAAACAGCATCTAACTGCGAAAAAGAAAACTGGAAAATATAGTAAGTATAGTAAATATCGTAAAAATAAAAAAATAAAAAAACAGGTAAATTCACGAATTAAGTAATTGCTTTAAATTATGTTTGTTAACACAATTAAACAGTATCAGGCATTTATTTTAGTTTTGCTTTTGGCAATCGGACTTAGAATAACTGGTATCACTTTTGATAGCCTCTGGCTGGATGAAAGTTACCAAAGTTTAACTGAAGCCTATGCCGAAAAATTACCTGATTTGACAAATTTAAATGGCGACTATATTTTAGTTAAACATCAGCGAGTTTCTGATTATATTACTTTAATTAAAAATTTTCGATTGGTCGATCCATTATGTCCACCGTTATATGCAGTCGTTTTAAATACTTGGGTTGATTATTTTGGTGGCAGTGATTTAAGTGTGCGATTACTTTCTACCGTGTTCTCGATAATAGGTATTATCGTGCTTTTTGGTTTGAGTATTTTATTGTTTAATTATCCTATTGCGCTGCTTGCTTCTTTATTGATGGCTATATCACCATTTGACATATCATATGCGCAAGAGGCGCGTATGTATACTTTAACGTTTCTATTGAGTTGCCTATCTGGAGGCTTGCTTTTTTTATTAATTAAATCAATAGTTTTAAAATCTGTTAATGCTAAAATTAAAATTCTATTTTTACTTATTTTTGTTTTGGCAACAGTGGCCTTAATAAATACACATTACACTAATTTGTTGTTTGTAGGGTTTGAAATACTTTATGTGTTATACTTTATTTTTCGCACCAAAAATAAAGAATTGTTTTTTTTCTTCTGCTTAAGCGGTGCGTTAATGCTAATCATCTGGCTTCCCTGGTTTAATTTGTTCTTAGAAGCCTTACATGCTCCCCATCAGGTTTTTTATGTAACACGTAAAGCTACTTTGTGGTGGCCAATTTATGCTTTAGTGGTAAGACTGCCTTTCCATTCTCATCT
>JAKAZS010000007.1 GCA_021815785.1 bacterium | reverse complement strand
GTGGCTGGGTCAATAGCAGCGGATTTATCTAAAGATACTGGCGGAATATCGCTAGTTAAAGGTCTAGCTAACGTTGTGGCTGGGTCAATAGCAGCGGATTTATCTAAAGATACTGGCGGAATATCGCTAGTTAAAGGTCTAGCTACCGTTGTGGCTGGGTCGATAGCAGCGGATTTATCTAAAGATACTGGTGGAGGAATATCGCTAGTTAAAGGTCTAGCTACCGTTGTGGCTGGGTCGATAGCAGCGGATTTATCTAAAGATACTGGCGGAATATCGCTAGTTAAAGTATTTAGTGGTCTAGCGCTAGTTATTTGGTCTGAAACGGTTGTTAGATCTTTGAAACCAGTTTGATCTGCTTTAATAAGGCCTGTAGCTTCAGATTCACTAAACAACACATTATCAGCGTGTAATACTGTACTAGCTTTTGATAATCCTAAATCAGTAGCAACACTTTCTATGCTTTGTCCTAGTGGTTTTACATCATTCGCAATCAATGATGGTAAAATCTCATCAGCTGAAGAAGTAACTTGTCTTAAGTTAGGTAGTAAATTGGCAGTACCGTCTTCTATTTTTAAACCACTATTATTGACAGAACTTAAAAACGATGTGGGATCTGAACCTAATTTACCAGTTAAAACCCTTAAGCCTGAATCTATTCCAGAAGAAGTTGCATCAATACTGGTATTAGCTAAAAAATCAGTACTTTTGGCTAAGGCCATATTTACATTAGTCAAAGCTTTGTCCGCATCTGCAACAGCTCTTATGCCTTGAGTCGCTAAATCAGCTTCGCGAACGTCACTGGCAATTTGAGTAGCCTTACCGATTCCCCCAAGCCCAATTCCTGTAGAGGCAACAAATACAAATATATTGCCAAGAGTTCGACCCCTTTGTAGATTCGAGCCATTGACTAAATTGTTTTCAACTTGATGAAACGCCTGAGCAATTAAATGTGGATCATGATAAACCAGATTGATTGAATGAGCTATGCCGCCAGCAGTATGTGAAAGTGAAGTACCAACACTAAGGTCGTTGCTATTACCGTATTTAGCAATTTGATCAATTGAATTTTGGTCAACGTTGCCTGCAATGTCAAGAGTTCCGACTACCATACCTTTAGCGCCTTGGTACAAACCCTCACTCATGCCAATGGCTAAATTTAAAAGGCTATCCTTTTTATCAATTTTTTTGCCGGGTGATTTAATATCACCCTTTAATTTATTAAGTTTTTCAGTTTTATTACTAATATTCAATAAATCAAGGTTCAAAGACTTACCATTTGAACCTTTAGAAAATTCATTACTGATTTTTGATAAATTTACTGAATCTGACATTGTTGATTAGACCTGAATTTTAAAATTTAATTTGGACTCACATTTTAAATAGTTATATAAATTAATACACTCAAAACCAAATATCTAGACTAGGTTATCATTAATTTAATTTCTTTAAGCTAAAAAATCTAGAGTAAATTCACCATTGAGAGTGAGATAAAGATGATAAAATTTAGCTTTTGCTTAGTATCCAACCTCAAATATACACCTCTACCTCTATTAAAATACCCCAAAAACCGGTTGTTTAACCACCTTGCTTTTGAGTAAAAGCTTAATTTTATGGAATTACTTGAATTAATTGAAAATATTCTTAAAAAGGATCCAGCGGCCAAGTCAATAACCGAAGTCGTACTTTGTTATCCAGGACTTCACGTAATTCTTATTCATAGATTGGCCCATAAATTATGGTTGAAAAATTTTAAAACCTTAGCCAGATTTATTTCTCAATATGGTCGTTTTTTAACCGGTATTGAAATTCATCCTGGTGCGACCATCGGTCGTAAACTCTTTATTGATCATGGAATGGGTGTGGTGATTGGTGAAACAACCATAATTGGTGATGATGTAGTTCTTTACCAAGGCGTTACCTTGGGTGCAGGATCTCAGGCCCGAATGGGTGAACTGACCCGCAGTCAAAAACGCCACCCTACGATTGGCAACAATGTAGTTATTGGTAGTGGCGCTGAAATACAAGGCGACATTACCATTGGTGACAATTCAATAATTGCTTCAGGGTCTATAGTTTTAGCTAATGTTCCGTCTAACTGTGTAGTTGTAGGAATCCCTGGCAGAATAATCTATCAGGATGGGAAAAAAATTGACGAGATTAACAATTTAGATAGTATTACGGCTAAGCTTTTTGAATTAGAAGATAGGTTAAATTATATTAATATTCATAGCAGTCAATCAAAAGCATAAATATTAATTTTTTTTAATCTAGATTAAATACTATTTTCTTATGGGTAATAAATAATTAATACTATAATTTTAACTAATACAACTTACTACAACAGAAGGGAAGCTAATAATGCAAAATGCCGAGCTGGAAAAGGCCTTTAATATCCTTACTCAAGCTCTAACGATTACCGAATCCGAGCTAAATGAAGAGATTAATTTGATTCACAAACAAATTGAACAATTAAAACAAAGAATAATTGAATTAAACAGTCATCAACAATCTCTAACTCATGATAAACAATCGCTGCTTGATATGTGTTCTCGTTATAAAGATTCAGTTAGTTCTGCTGCTAAATTTTAAACATTCAAAATATTATTCAAAATTAAACTAAGAATTAACTTTAACTGCTTTTGTAATTTTGTTTTCTTTATAGATTTAGAGATTACATATGTCTTTTTTGTGTTCATATTGCGAATCTATTTTAAATACAGGAGCTTCGTTCTGTGCCGTATGCTCACGAGCTGTTCCCAATGAAGGCCATGATGGCAAATTGGCCGTCAAACATCGAACTAGACTGACTAATCAAACATTAAGATTAAATCAGATCGAATTACCTAAGAAAATATCTTATGCCAAATTACGTAAAGACTTTTCGCAAATTCGTTCAATTCGCAATACGGTAATAGATATGTATCCATTTGTTTTAGTAGGCTGTTGTGCCGTATTTTTATTCAACAATTTTAAATGTGGTTCATTATTAATCAATAAAGTACCAATATTAAAGGCTTATTTTTCTAATAATGACAGCTATACACCAAATAATAAATTAAATAGCAATAAATTAAATTCCGACAAATTATCCAAAAAGAAATTAAAAAAAGGTAAAATTAAATTTAAAAAATCTAATTAATTTTTAGTTTTCAAAATAAATTCAGATAGATTTTTTCTGGTTAGATAGTTCAAATAAACGCCTTGGGGATTATATTGAGCCAGCATGATTTGTGAATCTTCATAATCAATGAGATATTCAAGATTTTTTAGCATAATAAAATTACTGCTATTTTCATCAACTAATTTTAGGGTAGAACTAGCTAATTCAAAACTTTGTTTGGCTAGCGATAAATTGTGAATTTTTAAATTACATAGACCCATTAAAATATCAATTTTGGTTTGAAATAAATATTTTTTTTCAGACACAGAAGTGATTTTACTCAAAACATTTAGACAGTTTTGATAATCATTTAATTCAAAATAAAAATATGCCAATTCATAATTCCAAAAATTTAATAATTCATTTTTTTGCACTAAATTATTTTCATACTCTTTAATTGAATTAATTGCTTGGATTAAAATATCGGATCGTTGCTTATTATGAATATCCAATAAATTATATAATTTTTGACAAGTAAAAACCAAGGCTTTTTGCCTGGCATCAATATCTTCACCGGAAAGCTTAAAATTGTAACTAGCTTCATTTAAAATTTTAATATATTGTAAAACCTTTAACAATGAATCTGCCAGCACTTTATTATTAAAAAAACTTTTATTATTAGACTCAGTAAGGTATTTAAATAATTCAGCCTGCCATAAGCCAGAATAAATAACTTCTAGTTTTATATCATAAGGCTCAGGTTTATGGGCGCTCAAAGCATGTTCAAAACTATCTATAGACTTATTATAATTACCATATTCAAATTCTAACTGAGCATTTTCAATTAGAACATTGAGAAATTCTTGTAAATTAAAATCAGGTGATTTTACATAATTTTCATTTTCATATCGGTCACGAATTTTTTCGGAAAAATCTAGAGCATCAGAATTCGTTGAATTGTGTTCATCAGGTTTTGCAACAAGATTAATTTGTAATAAATCTAAAATTTTAGTTTCATTATAGTATTGGGTTAAATCAGGTAATTGAGCTAAATTCTGGTTAAACCCCCAGCCTAAGAAAACCATTAAAATTAAAGGTAAAGCCCAAATGACCCATTTGTTTTGTTGGCTTATAAATTGGCCATTGCTCGATAACGACTTTTGCTGAAAAAATAAGATCAGTTTTAGCCACAAATTTTTAAAGAAATTACCCTTTGCATTTATTTTAATCTGGTCTAAATTATTTTTGATTTCAGCCATAGACTGAAATCGTTGTTGGGGATTTTTAGCTAGACATTTAAGCACAATCAGTTCTAAATCCTTAGGTATAGAATCGTCTTGTACAAGCTGACTTATTGGCTTTGGTGCATCGTTAATATGCATTTGAATTGTTTCAATTAAATTTGAACTGGAAAATGGAACACTGCCAGTTAAAGTTTCATACATTAAACAGCCAAAAGAATAAATATCACTGCGGCTGTCAACTTGACTGCCGCGAACCTGTTCGGGACTCATATAAGCAGGAGAACCAAAGACTTCACCCGTTTGAGTTAGTTTGACCTGATTGGTATCATCTTCTAGAACTTTAGCAATGCCAAAATCAAGAATTTTAACGGTTTTATACTGTTGCTTATCATTCAGTAAGAGAATGTTGGATGGTTTTAAATCTCGATGAATAATTTTGGCTGTATGTGCATGTTCTAAAGCATCAGCAATTTGGATAAAATAATTGATAGCTATTACTGGAGGAATTTTATGTAACTGTTTAATTAGATCTGATAGTGTCATCCCATCAATATAATCCATGACTATATAAGGCTGACCGTTCTCACTGATATCACAATCAAAGATATTAATTATATTAGGGTGATTTAAATTAATAGTAGCTTTGGCTTCTTGACGAAACCTTTCCACATTTATAGAATTGCCAAGTAAATGAGGCAATAAAATTTTGATAGCAAATTTTTTATTTAATAATTGATGCGTAGCCAGAAAAACACAACTCATTCCGCCAGCGCCTAAAAAATCTTCAACTATATATTTGTGTTCAAACAAATCACCAATTTTAAGGTTGAGTTTAGAAGTTAATTGACTAATATCCGGTTTAACATTGTCATTAGCCAAATCGTTGTCATCAGTAAATAAATTCATAAAATTTTAAGCATTTTTAACTTAAATTCGGCCTTATCATAAATATATGGATTCTCATTACTGGAATAGGCTTAGCTTATGCATAGCAATAGTTGTCACTAAGATTCATGAGATTCAACAATTAAACTAATTTTTGCTTCAATGTCATGAGCTAATTTAATATTGGCTGAATAACTCCCCAAATAACTAATTTCTTGTGGTAATTTAATGGTTTTACGGTCAATTTCGCTTTCAAGAACCAGTTTTAAGTTTTCGGCAATATCTTTAACCGTTACTTTGCCAAAAAGTTTACCATTTTCACCGGATTTTACTTTAAAGGATAAAGCATCCAATGCTTCAATTCTTTGAGCTAAAGCCAATTTTGCATCATAAGCTTCTTGAGCTTTACGTTGCATAACTTCAATATCTTCCGACAATTTTCTTAATGCACCTGGACTAGCTAAAACAGCTAATTTTCTGGGCTCAAGGAAATTACGAAAAAAACCTGGAGCTGTTTCGACAACGGCACCCGCATTTCCTACTTTTGGAACATTGTGTTGTAAAATTACCTTCATAAACGCCTCGTGACATATAATATATTACTTCATTCTAATTTTAAACTGCCTTAATCTAGTCAGTTTGATTTAAATATATATTATACATAATTAAAACTTTATGGGAAACTATATTACTAGATATGACTAAAATCTAATTTCGCACTAGTTTTTCAAAATTACGAATATTGACAACTACCGGCATCGGAATGGTATTTTGTTTATTTTCAACTCTTCTTAGAGTATTTAAAGCTTTATTACTTATATAAGGATTTTCATCCTGGCTAAGTTTTTCTAAAATATCAACAGGTAAATTTTGATTACTGGCCATTGTTAGTCTAACGTCCATACTTTCATCACAAGCCAATAAAAACAACAACAATCTACTGACATTGGGATTGTCCGCAACACAAAGCCTAATTTCTTCATTGCTATGACAGGTTAATTCCGAAAGTAATTGTAATGGTGATTCATCATAACCGGCTAATATCTCTAGAACTAAATTAATTTTATCTTTACTGAGTGATTCAATTAATGGGTAAAACTGTGTTGGCAAAACATTTTTAAAAAACCATTTCCACTTTACCTCTTCAGATACATTATTAATCAACAGAAAATCAAAATCATAATTAGCAATGTTTTTGATAATCTTTTTAAGATCACTAATCATAATTTCAATATTAATCAATGAATTTTGCATATACTTTATCCTCGCTACTAGCTATGATGACAATCTTTAATAAGATGAATTGAATATTTTTAATTCTTATATTTCCATCATACCGAAAAATCATTTTATTGCTAGTGGGGATAACTTATGTATTTTTATAAGTATCTTATAAAGATACTATTTAATTTAAGAAACCTTTAGAATTTAGTTGATTATTTTTACTTATTGATACGTTATAATTTTCTTAAATCGACCAAAATTACCAATCCTTCACATTACTGTCCAATGCTCAAAGACAAAAATGATAATTTAAACGTGACTTTGGGTTCGGCACCTAATCCAAGTGATTTGCAACATTTTATGCAAAGAGCTGAAAATTATCGCACCAAACAATTAAATTATTCCTGGCATTTACCTAATTCCACTTCAATTTTCAAGCTTACGCTATCCTTTAGTTTACGCTCCAAGATTCCAACCTGGCAATTAGTAAGTTTGGATGGTAATAACGAAAAATTATTTTGGCGTTATGATAGCAGTGATCTGATGCTTGTCTATAATTTAATTGTCAGTGCAACCGAAGAATTGACTAAAACCCTTCAGGCTGATGGAATGCTCAATATCCCAACTAGTTATAGTAATTTAATTAATAATCGCTTGGTAGGCTATACAGCCATCACCAGTGACCAAATGGAAAGCAATGAGGATGGTCCACAAACCATAGAATTAATTAATCAGTCAACATCTTCAATAACTCATATCCCAACAACGCAGTTTAATGCGACTAAAGCTAACAGCGATATGACGGGTAATTTAGCTACTTATCCTTTAGCCAATTTATTACAATCATTAAACATGGCTAAAATTACTGGTAAATTAATTATTGAAAGTAATATTGGTGATTCTTTTATATTTTTTGACAACGGTCAGTTAATCCAGGCTGTAAATGATCAAAACTCACCTATCGACAGTTTATTTTTAATGTTAAGTTTAAAACAGGGTATATATTATTTTGTTAAAGAAGCAATTAATATACCTAAAACGATAAATGCTTCTCTTGATTCTATTTTAATGCAATGCATTACCCTTATTGATCAATTTGAATTTTTTGAAAAACAAAATTTTAATCTTAATCAAATTATTTTAAAAAAGAACCCTAATTTAACCGAAAAACAGTTTGAAGCAATTGTCCAAGCTGGTGTTTGTCCAAATCTTGACCTTCAAAAAGCAATTTATATAAATTGCAATGGCCAGAATAATTTAAACGCTATCATTAATTTGACTAATACTAGTCGCAAGGACTGGATTCCAGCCGTTTACAACCTTATAAAATGCGATTTAATCTGTTCTAACGATAATTTACTTGTAACTAAAAACAGTTTAGAGCTAACCCCCAAAAATATCGACAAAAATTTAATTTTTGCGATTAAAAATAAATTGGCAACTAATTCAGCCTTGTTGAGTTATGCTGGTTTTTTATTTTTTCTGGACCGGGAAATTAATTTAAGTAAAAGATATAAACAAAGTTTTTCGGTAATTTTAATGAATTTGAAATATCTCGATGACGAAAATATTAGCAAACTTACTCTGCCACCAAAACAAATTGTTGATAGTATTACTAATTATATTAGCCAGACCAAAAGAAGTACCGATATTTTAGCAAATTATGAATTATTTGACTTTGCCATTTTACTGCCTTTTACCAGCAGTTTTGGTACTAACTGTTTTTGTCAACGCCTGATTAAAAACTGCTATAAACCAGAAATCCTAGGTAATTTTAGTGCTGACAAACTCTTTATTGCCTTAGGCCTAGTTACCTGTCCTGATGATTACAGTGATATGGGGTTGATTTTAAGTGCGGCTCAAAAAGCTTTGCAAAACTCCATTCAAACTAAAACTAATATTACTCAAATAAGATCCTTAGTTGGCTAAATTCTTAGCTTCTTTTACCAAATAAATTACAACGCATTCTAGCAATGTGATCTAACATATCTATTAAGGCTTTTTCGGAATTTAATAAAATCTTAGCCTTACTCAAATTTTGATTATGAATTACTTTAAAGGAAATTCCCTTATAGTTATTTATTACTTCATAAGCTGATTCGTCAGCCTGGGAGTCACCAACAAATATTGATAAACCCTGGTTAAAATCCAATGTTAAATATTCAAATATTGCTTCAATGGCCATTCCTTTGGACCAGTTAATATTAGGATAAAATTCATAGGTCGTTTCAAGCTTATTAATTTTTAACTGAGGAAAGATTTTTCCTAGCGCAAAAACCTTTTTATCAATATTTTTTAAGATAAATCTGTCGCTAATAAGTTTAGTGTGAAGGCAAACCGTAAGTCCATGATTTTCGATAATAGCCTTATGTTTTGACTTGGTTAATGGTTTTAGCCGATCGATTAATTCAGATAACAATGGTTGAATTTGTAAAGCAGTTTCATTAGTTATAATTTTATGATCGGGATAACTGATTTCAAGCCCACAGGATCCAGCTAAAACAATATTATTAAACGGAAAATCCTTTTTTAGCTGATTTAAGCCACGGGCTGAAACTATTGCTACTATGGTGTTATTGATATTAGTTAATAGCTGAATAATTTCAAGAACAGATTTGTCAACATAGGCCAAATCTGGAGTTAATTTATATGGCACTAATGTGCCATCACGATCCAGGCCAATAAATAATTCCTTGGCCTGGATAATTTGCATGAAATCAGATTCAGAAATAGCTGTTTGCATAATCTATAATACTAATTTAATAGCTTAAAATATAATTTAAGATAATTATCGATCATTTTTTCCTTGGTAAATTTATCGATCACCCTGCGTCTTAAGGTATCTTTATTTATTTTTTCAAGAAGCGGAAATTTTTCTATTATTTGTGCTTCAGTATTAGCAACGATACCAGTAATTCCATCTTCTAATATTTCACTTACCGATCCTTGATTAAAGGCTAAGACTGGTGTACCTGTTGCCAAGGATTCAACCATGACCAACCCAAAGGGCTCGGCAAAGGCAATCGGATATAAAACTGCAATAGCATTATTATATAAAGCTATTTTTTCGGCGTGATTAACTTCGCCAATATACTCAATCGTTGAATTTAAATATGGCTTAACCAAGGTATTAAAATATTCAAGATCGCTTACATCTACCTTACCGGCAATTTTTAACGGGATATTAAGCTTTCTGGCGATATTAATGGCTATAGCTGTACCTTTATCCTGACAAATACGTCCAATAAACAGAAAATATTGAGGGTTTAAATTAGTTTTAAGGGGAAATAAATTAATATCTATACCATTATATATAACATCCACATAATTGAGTTTTTCAGGATAATTTTTTTCTTTATATGAATTACTAATTGCTACGTAAGGCAAATTACCATAATAAAAATATATTGGTGCACAGTAATCACGAATTGGATTATGCAACGTTGATACTACTTTTGTTTTAAAATAGTTCAGAAAAGGTAAAGCCTGGTATCCCATGTGATTATGAATTATATCAAATTCATTCTGCATTTTTGCTAGAGTCTGCATTGTAATAATATCATAAGCCTGCCAGCGACGCATTGGTATCGTGTCATCAAGTCGCAACGGTTTATTCACACAGGCTACATGTCTAGCTTTAGTAATACTAGTTGCGGGGGCGAACAAGGTGACATCATGACCTTTTTCTACTAGGCTTTCGGTTAAAAGATGAACGATTAATTCAGTACCACCATAACCAACTGGTGGCACTTGCTCAATATTTGTTGACAGAATGGCAATTTTCATAATTTATTTAATTATAAAAAAATCCTAGGATAGAAGAAATAATAGCATAACTGAAATTATTTTTCAATCAGAACTTTTACTTGACCAGACTTCTTTAAAATATTGCACACTGTATCTTGGTTTACTTTAGCAAAACTTAAATCAATTACAGCATTTCCAAGCCTCAACCCATTAATATTTAAATAATTAAAAAAATCTGGTAATTGTGGCTGATCAATATGTAATGTTGAGTTTAAGGCATCAGGTTTCATATTTAAACAGATCTGCATAAATTGAAACATTGCTGCGCTAGCAAATGCCTGCGGCGAACATGATACAGGATATTGAACCGGATCAAACATCTCCTGTTTCTTGAAGCCACAAAACAATTCAGGCAGACGGTAATTTGGTTGTAACTTTGCTACTTCATAAATATCGCAGATTAGTTTATGCGCATCAGCTATTCGGCCATAATGAGCCATTCCTTGAGCGATTAGCGCATTGTCATGCGGCCATATAGTACCATTATGATAACTCATAGGATTATAAGCAGTACATGATTTAGCTAAAGTTCTTAAACCCCAGTTAGAATATAAATCACTGGACATTAATTTATCGCAGACAATATTAGCAATGTCATTATCCAATATACCTGCATAAAGACAATGCCCGGCATTAGACGATAAGACGCGAGTTGGTTCGTTATCAGCGTCTAAGGCCATTGCAATATACTGTAAATCGTACAACCAAAAATCTTTAATAAATCTATTCTTTAAGGCAGTGGCTTTTTCTTTAAGGACTTTAGCTAATTGTGGCTTTGCTAAAGTAGCTGCTAGTTTAGCAATTTGTGTCCAGGCTGCATAAATATACGCCTGGACTTCACATAAAGCTATTGGTGGCTTAGCTAAATCACCAGATTTATGCATTATCGAGTCTTGTGAATCTTTCCACCCTTGATTAACCAAATCATGATCACCAGTAGATTTATAAGTTATATAACCTCGATCGTTTAGAGAATTATCAATCCAGGTCAACGCCATTTCTACGCAAGGCCAGTATTGCTTGGCAAAATCTAAATTTCCAGACCAATTAATATAGCTGGCAAAAGCCATGAGCCAAAGCTGTGTAGCATCTGCTGTCCCATAATAGGGAGTGTGCGGAATAAGTTTTTGCCGAGCTAAGTCACCTAGCCTTAATTCATGCATTATTTTTCCAGGCTCTTCGCCGGTAAATTTATCATATTTTTGCCCTTGATATTTAGCTAACACTTCAATACATTCTTTAGCTAAATCTTGGGCAAAAGGCATAATTTCTAAAGCACAAATAGCACTGTCACGTCCAAACAAAGCTGTATACCAAGGAATTCCTGCGGCCAAGCCAATACCATTAGGCGTTGGCTGTCTTAAAATAAACAAATCAGCCAATGATTGGTGAATCGTAGCATCAAAAATCGCATTATCCGACTTTAGTGACACTACTTTAGCGAGCCAAGTTTTATAGTCATTCTGAACTAGTGTTCTAGCCTCATTAAAGCCGGTTATTTTTAAATTATTTTTTTTTAATTCTGGCATCATACAGATTTGAAATTCGTATAACTGATTTCTGGTTAAATGGAGTGGAATGTCAATTATCCCTTCGCTAACATTAAATTCAATTTTATTTAAACCAAAAAATTCAATTTTAGTTTCACTTAATTGATTATCGATACTTACATAAGCTAAATACATAGAGGTATTATTGCTGCCCACAACTGGCATCATCCGCAATCCCCGAGAGCTTAGGTCTAAACCGCGAATTTCAAACATATCAGCATAGTCAGACTGAAAATTAAAAGAAAGTACAATATCCAGATCTTGGTTAAAATAGTTTTGAACAATAATTTTTTCCCAAACTAAATCATTTACAATAATTTCACGATTAATAGTAATTTTTTGCTGGGGTATATTATCAATTTCATGATTTGTATACAAAAATGAACCCAAAAAGCCATTGCGCGTGGAGGCTGATAATAATGATAAGGTTTGATGATTTAATTGCATTTCCCATTGACTTAAATATCTTGTATCGTTGCGATAATAGCCATACCCTAATGTATTACAGGCTGGAACGCCAGCCAAATTATCTAAAACCAAAAAGTTACTTAAATATTTTAAAATAACTCTTGGATGCGCAACATCGGTTAAGGCAAAAGGAACCCCGGCACAAAGAGGGCGTTGATCAATTTGATAAGAATTAATGAAAGTCTGGTCAAATTCGTGTTCAGCTGCCTGATATTGAATTTTCTGATAATTGTCCATATTTGTAATTTTATTGGCCAATAATAATAATTATTATTATATTTTGCTTATTAATTTAACTATAAAAAATAATATATAGGTAAGATAAAATTATAAAGTTATTAATGTAATTAATTTAAGCTTATTATAATTTACTTAAATTAATTAGTAATATTAAGAGAAAGGCTCAATAAAAAGGACTTAACAATGTTTGACTGGGAATATGCTTATAATGTCTGGGGTGGGATAGCTCACCAATTAAAAGGACAGGCTATTACTGAAGGGATAGATTATAAAGTACCAAAAATTATTATCCCTTTTAATAATTTAGAATTGGAACTTAGTTGCCAAGGTAAAGGTAATACTGCTACAACTTTCTTAAAAGTTGAATTTAGTATGGATGTACCCTTTAAATTTACGATAACACCGCGAACCGCAAATTCTACAGTTGTCATTCGCGTTGATCTACCGGTACAGAGACTTGGTGAGCCAGAATTAGATCAAAATTTTGTCATTAGAACATCTAACAAGCCAAAGCTATTGCAATTACTAGCTAATAACAAAATCAAAACAGCAATAACGAGTAAATTATGTAGTCCTTACTGGGGAATTCAAAATCAACCTAATGGCAAATTCCTCATGTCCTTTCAGGATACAACTTTAATTATTGACCAGCATCGTATTGAAGACTTGGTGAATTTATTCAAAGAAACCCTCGATTTATTAGTTGAAATGAAAGTTATGTCATATAAATTTTAAATAAAAATATTATCATTTATGACTTGAAATTTAATCCAGCCAAGTTTTGCCTATTTCTAAATCGATTTTTAAAGGTACTAACAGAGGTTGGTTAAGTAACATGGATTTTTCTACAACCAGTTTTACTTCATCAATTTCACTAGCTAAAACTTCTAAAACTAATTCATCGTGGACTTGAAGAATAAGTTTGGATTTTAAGTTTTGCCTTTGTAAATTTTGCCTTAATTCAATCATCGCTAGCTTAATAAGATCCGCTGCACTGCCTTGAATTGGTGCATTACAGGCAGCGCGTTCACTAGCTTTACGAATAAATTCATTACTATCATTAATATTTTTAAAATAACGCCGTCTGCCCCATAAAGTAGTTACATATCCATTACTTTTAGCCTCTTGAATTATCGAATTTAAATAATCCTTAACTAACGGGTATTGGCTAAAATACTTTTCAATAAACTGATTTGCTTCTTTAAGAGAAATATTTAAATCTTTGGCTGTTGAATAAGCCCCTTGTTGATAAATTAGCGCAAAATTAAGTGTTTTACCAATTGTCCGCATTTCTTTAGTTACATCATTGATATCAATATCAAAAATTTTAGCAGCGGTATGTAAATGAATATCTAAATTCTGTTTAAAGGCCTCAATTAAATTAGGATCTTGACTCATATGGGCTAAAATTCTTAATTCTATCTGAGAATAGTCCGCCGATAGAATAAAATCCTCGTCATTTTGAGCCTTAAATGCTTGGCGAATTTTCCGACCCATACTGGTTTTTATCGGAATATTCTGTAAATTTGGGTTGGAACTGGATAATCTCCCTGTACTAGTTATAACCTGATTAAACTGACAATGTACGCGCCTATCTTTAACAAGTTTGGGAAGAGCATCAACATAAGTTGATAATAATTTTTGAATTTGTCGATAATTTATTAATTTTGGTATTATTTCATGGGTTTCTTGTAAAGATTCTAAGACACTAATATCTGTAGAAAATCCGGTTTTCGTCTTGGCTTTGGTTTTTAGGCCTAAGTCTTGGAATAAGACTTTTTGCAATTGTTGTGTGGAATTAATATTAAAAGCATAACCAGCAAATCGATAAATACTTTCTTCTAAACTATTTAAATCCTTAGTAAGGTCTCTGGATAATTGTTGTAAATATTCAATATTAATACAGACTCCATCCTGTTCCATCGTAGCTAATACTGAAGTTAACGGGATTTCCATTTTTTGCAATAATTCTAATTGGGTTTTAGTTAATTTTTCCTGATAATAAAGACTTAATAGCAATGTAATTCTAGCGTCATCACAAGCATAGAAGGCTACGGTATTAACGGCAACACTAGCCATGGTAATTTGTTTTTTACCAGTACCAATTAAACTATCGATTGGTGTCATTTGATGATCAAAAATTCTTAATGATTGATCTTTAAGACCATGGCGATTATCAGTATTTTCAATATAACTAGCGAGCATCGGATCAAAAATTAACGGTGCAAAATTAATGTGGTGATTAGCTAGTACATTCATCTCAAACTTGGCATTCTGGGCAATTTTAAAAATTTGGGAATTTTCAAATATAGGTTTTAAATTTGCAAGAACATATTCTTGAGCCAATTGGATTTCGCCAGTCTGATGCATTAGGGGAATATAGTAGGTCTCAACTGGCAAGGCTAATAAATTTTCGTTATTGCAGGCAAAGACAATTTGCTTGTCGACAACTTTTACATCTTCGTTAAACGCAATGGCAATACCAACTATTGAAGTATTTAAAGTATCTAAACCGGTGGTTTCCAGATCAACACAAATAACTTGATTTTGGTTTAATTTAGTTAATAACTGGGCAAAGCCAGTTTCGTCATTAATAATTACCGGGTTTAAATTTTTCGGCGGCGTTAAGGGTAAAACATTGGTCTCTGGCATTACGTTATTAGTATTACTTATAGTATTAGAATTTACATCAAAATTAAAACTTAACTGCCCAGTAACACTTGGTGGTGGCAAAATATCAACAGGGATGCGTTTAATTAAATTTTTCATATTTAAATTTTGTAAGTACTCGTGGAAATCACGATAATTAATTTTATCCATAATTAGATCGCAGGAATTTTGTTCCAATGGGATATTAACATCAATAGTGGCTAAAAATTGGCTTAAATAGGCACTATCCTTTTGATCAATAAGTTTTTCCTTTAAAGTCTTTTTAGCTATATCATCAATATTTTCATAGATATTATCGAGGTTTTTATATTTAACTAAAAGTTCACAGGCAGTTTTTGGACCAACGCCACGAATACCTGGTATATTATCTGAACTGTCGCCACATAAAGCTTTATAATCAATTATTTGACTTGGGTACACACCTAATTTCGCTAATACTTGTGGATAATCATAAAAAATTAAACCGGTTTTACTCGGCATAAGTACTAAATTGCTATATGGCACCGTTGGACTATTGGCATCAGCTGGAACTATTAATTGAAAGGCGTCTTGATCACCGGTTAAAATATTTACATTTAGACCATCCTGATTAGCTCGATTAGTCAAAGTACCAATAATGTCATCAGCCTCATAGCCAGCTAATTCTAAAATGGGAATATTTAACCTGGCTATACCATTTTTAATTAAGGGCCACTGAAGGCTTAATTCCTCGGGCATTTGGGCTCGGTTGGCTTTATAGGCTTCATAACGTTTATGGCGAAAAGTTGGCTGGGCTAAGTCAAAGCATACTGCTAAGCAATAGGGATTATGCTTTTCAATTAAGTCTAGTAAACTTGTAAAAAAGCCATATATGGCTCCAGTTGGAGTTCCATCCTTAGATTTTAAACTTGAATTAAATAAGGCATAAAAAGATCGAAAAGCTAATGAACTGCCATCAACCAGGATTAAACTCTTATCGGTATTAATCATTGATTAATTGGTCCATAACATTCATTTAAATCTAGGTTAATAACTTTACCTTCACAGTTACTGGTAAATTCTAAGTCTAGTAAACTTAAAATTGTTGGAGCAATATCACAAGGGGCAACTTGCGTAAAAATAGTTTTAGGTTTAATTTGAGTACCGCAGAAAATTAATGGCACTTGAGCATCATAGCGATAAGGCGTGCCATGATTAGTTCCTAAATTGCTAGTGGAAAAAATATAACCAGGTTTTAAAATTACAAATAATTCTCCACTGCGACCAAAATAATAGCTTTTGCGGGCGGCATTAGCATAAGGACTATTGGGCAATTTGTTATTATAGAACTGATTGGCCGTAAACACCTCACTAACTCCTTTAAACCCATGAACCAGGTTGGCCGTAAGGGCTTCAACATCTTGCTGATGGACATTATTTTGATCAATTGTATTTAAGTTTAAATATAAATTTGGGGGCTCAAAAGCTTCAACCCATTCACCCTTACCTAATTTACTAGCTAAACTGGCATTTAAACTATTAGTCATTTGTTTATAATCGATGCGGCCACCGGGCAAACCTATTTCCTGAAGATATTCAGGAATTGGTGAAATTCCGTGATCGGCGGTAAAAACAATTAAGGTGTTTTTAAGCCCGATTCCAGCATCAATATAATTAAATAATTCTTGTAAATTATTGTCTAAACGTAACACCAAATCTTCGCTTTCCTGACTATAGGGGCCAAAACTATGACCAATATAATCGCCTGCTGAATAGCCTATACATAATAAATCGGTTTTATCATGGGTACCCATACGTTCCTTTTCCATGACTGTTTTAGCAATTTGGGTTAAAGTATCATTGGCAAATGGCGTTAGGGGAAATAATTGATATTTTATTGGACTACTGGCAATCGAATGAGGGAATTTTTTGCCATCGTCGGTTATGCCTTGTTCGTAGAAATAATCATCTTTACGTGATTCAGTGTAATTGGCTTCGGGCAATAAACGCTCCCATGGTTTAGCACAATAATTATCGACTATATGTTTTTCATTAAAGTCTTTAAGATAAAATGGCAAATCGTTGGCATAGTGACTGGAAGTAATAAAATTTCCCGTTTTATCATCGTAGTAAATTGCTAAATTAGCTAAACGTCCAGCTAAGAGGACTGCAACTCGATCCTTAATGGATACGGATATAACTTTACTTTGATTATTAAAGGCTAGTTTCATCTCATCACCAATGGTGGTACTGTTTAATAGATGAGGACTAGCTCCATAGCCATTGCCACCAGTGACTTGACAGCTTGGATCACTAACACTGGTTATAACGCTCTTTTTGGCACGATCATACCATTGATTGGCAATAATTCCGGTAGCCCATGGATAAGCCCCAGTTGAAATAATTGAATGGCCACAGGCTGTTTGTAACGTGGCATGAGCATATTTACAATTGACGCAGTCTGAACCATTATGTAATAAATAATTAAAACCACGTTTATTAAATTTGGACTTAAACCTGTTTAAGTAATTATAGGCAAACTGATCTGCAACAATTAGAACAATTAATTTAGGCTTAATATAATTACTAGCTTGCGCTGGAATTATTAACAGTAAAACCAAAAATGATAAAAACAAAAGTTTCTTAATGACTTGCATTGAATATTAACCGATCCTTAAAAATGTATGAAATTTCTAAAATTAGACAAATTATAATTTTTTTTTCCTAAATTTAATGCAAATTTTAAAAATTAAATATTAATTTTGCCAAAAGTTAAAATTTTTATTATACAAATATATATATTTTGCGGTTTTAACAAAATTTAGTAAAAAATAGTAATTGCAGTTGTATTACTTACAACTTTGTTAATGATAAATTTAGATTTTATGTTGGCAACCTTGTTGATTTGTTTATGTGTAGGAGAAATATTATGAAAGAAAGAACTAAATTACTAAAAAAAGCTGTTTTAACTGGTGTTGGCGCTTCGGCTAACGTTGATCGAGTTAAATCAGCTTTAAATGATGCCTTAAATGACCTGATGAAAGTAGGGCAGGACCTTCTTGAAGAATTAGAAGAAAAAGGAAAAGTTAAAGCTGATTCGGTGCAAAGTTTTTTAAAAAATTTACAAGAAGATGCTACTAAACAGGCTGAATCCATGGAAAAAACGGTCTCCACAAAAGTTCAGACGTCTGTGCTTAAAGCTGCTAATGATTTTGGTTTAGTGACCAAAGAAGAATTTTTTGAATTATTAGCTAGAGTTGAAAAATTAGAAAAGTCTGAACAGGGACAAATTATTGATGTAGCAACAGCTCAAGACGATGAAATGGAAAACACTTCCAAATCAGCGAAAAAAAAAGCTAATCACAATTAAACCTAATAAATATATCAGCCTGAATATAGTTAAGGATAATTAATCATATCCATATCTATTGCGTATTTATAAATTTAAGGCTTGCTTTAACTCGTATTGGCTGGAGTAACCTATGCTATAATAGCCAAGCAGAATAACACTTATTTGGCTTAATTAAATGTTTTGGTATTATACTTTAGTTTGGATAATTTTAGGCTTTGCCGCTATTTTATTATTAATTATTCCTAAAACCAGATCGGGTATATTAGCTAAATTCGGTTTTTTTAATTATCCAGAAACAACCGCATCAATATGGTTTCATGCTGTTTCAGTTGGTGAATTGAATTCTGTAGCCAAACTAATTCAGCAGTTTAAAACTAGCTATCCCAATCAACCATTAATTATTTCGACAACAACCAAAACGGCTAATGCTATAGCTTGCGAACAATTTAGTAAAATGGCTACAGTTGTTTATTTTCCATTTGATTTACCATTTGCGATTAATAAATTTTTAAAAACTTTTCAACCAATTGCCGTAATTATTGCTGAAACTGAAATCTGGCCAGGCTTTATTCATGAAGCTAGGCAGCAAAATATCAAATTAATATTAGTCAATGGTCGGATGTCACCAAATTCATTTAAGAACTATTATCGACTGCGTTATTTCTTTAAACCAGTTTTACAAAAATTCAATCTGCTCTGCCTTCAGTCTGCCGAAGAAAAATACCGATATGAATTAGTTGGTGGCAGTAATTTACCAATTGCCGTTACTGGAAATTTAAAATATGATGGCATTAATCAAGTAAATGAAGCTGAAATAAATTCCTTAAAACAAAAATTGTTAATTAAGCAAAATGATTTTGTTTTGATTGCTGGTTCCACTCACGAAGGTGAGGAAAGCACAATCATTGAAGTATTTAATCAATTAGTCTCGCAACTGCCTAATTTGAGTCATAATTTAAAATTAATCATCGTACCTCGTCACGATGAAAGGTTTAATCAGGTAGAAACCTTGCTAATAAGTCACAACTGTCATTATGTTAGATTTACTAATATTGAGAAAATAAGTGACAATACCAATATTATCTTGATTGATCAAATGGGCATATTAAATAAGCTTTATGCTTTGGCACAGCTGGCTTTTGTTGGTGGCACTTTAGTTAAAGTAGGTGGGCATAATTTACTTGAACCCTATAATTTTAAAGTTCCGGTCGTCTGTGGTAAGTATATTTATAAAACCAAATTAATTGCTAATGAATTACTAACCTTAAAAGCTATTAAAATTGTTAATGATAAACAAGAATTTTATCAGACGGTACAAGAATTAATCCTAAATCCGCAAATTCTTGCAAAAATGGGGCAAAGTGGTCAAAAAATCTTAACTTCAGCCATAGGAGCTAATGATAAAACCTTTGCCTTAATCGATGAAATCATTTTTCACAAAGAAGGTTGTCTGAAATGAAAACTAACTATAGCCAATATTTATTATGGCCAGTTGGTAAAATTTATGAATTAATCACCAATTGCCGAACTCAATTGTATAAGTGTAAAATCATGCCAAGTACAACTTTACCTTGTCACGTTGTCAGTGTTGGTAATTTAACTCTCGGCGGAACCGGTAAAACACCATATACTATTTATTTAGCTAAATTATATTTAAGCCAAAATAAACGTGTGGGCATTTTAAGCCGAGGTTATAAACGACAAGGTAAAAATCCTTTAGATATTGTGGAAACTAATAAAGATCCAATTTTAGCTGCTAAAATTTATGGTGATGAACCATATTTAATCGCTACAAACGTCCCTCAAGCAGTAGTTATTGTAAGTGCCGATCGCTATCGAGCTGGTCAATTTGCTATTGGTAAATATCAAACCGACGTATTAATTCTTGATGATGGGTATCAGCATTTAAGGCTTAATCGCAATGAAAATATTTTATTAATTGACTACAATTCAGATTTTACCCAAGCCAAACTTTTCCCCCAAGGTAGGCTTCGCGAATCATTTAAAAACATTAATCGAGCCACGCAAATAATTATCACTAAAATTCCAATTGACTATCGGGAAGATACCTTAACTCAATTAATTAATTTTCTTAAACAATATAATTCATGCGCTATAATAAGCAAAACTAGGCTCATTATTAAAAATTTCTACTATCAAAATAAATTACTCGAAGTTAACAATTTTAAACCAACACAGAAAACGTTAGCTTTTAGTGGCATTGCTAATGGGAATAATTTTATCAATACTTTAAAGTCATTAAATATCAATCTTGTTCACCAAATGAAATTTAGCGATCATCACTGGTATAATCAAAATGATCTCGACCAGCTGATTAAAGAGGTTAATACTTATCAAGCCGAAGTTTTAGTTACCACCACAAAGGATTATCTTAAAATACCCAAATCTTTTCCTTTATACGATAAGTTATATGCAATTGAAATTGATCTTGAATTTTTTGAATAAATTAAAACCATGAAACAAAAAATACTAATTATAAGGTATCGGTTTATCGGAGATACTATTCTTACCGTTCCATTTATCCGTAACCTAAAAGAATTGTATCCGGACAGTTCTATCGATATTCTAGTTGGACCACAAAGTGGGCAAGTACTGGAAAATTGTCCATATATTGATGAAATGATAATTTTTGATACTACTAGATTTCATAAATATGACTCTTCAAACGAAAAGACTAAAAGTTTCTTTTATTATTTGAACATTATTAAACAAAAAAAATATGACATGGTATTTTGTTTAAAGCGATCGCTTGGTGCCAAACTTTTAAGTTTTTTATCGGGAGCCCCAAAACGTTATGGCTATAGAACATCAATACTTGATAATTTATTTTATACCAAAGCTATACCACAACAAGACAACCAAAATGAAATATTATCAACTTTAGAAATCTTAAAACTCGACTATAATAAAAATTATGATCCCAAACTTGAGTATTGGCTTACACCCAGTGAAGAAGCGGAAATAATCGAAATGGTTCCAACTCTTAAAAATAATACTTCTATTAAAGTCCTCATTCATGCAGCTGCAGCCCACGAGGATAAGTTATATCCTTTAGAATTATTCAGTAAAGTAATTTTAGAGTTAGCTAAAAACTATGACATAATACCATTTTTTACTGGTCAGGCAATTGATCTGCCAATTTATCAAGAATTAGCATTAAAACTTCCTTTTAAATGTATAAATTTAGCGGGCGAGTTAAATCTAAGGCAAAGTATGGCATTGTACAAACATCTAAATTTAGCTATTTGCACTGATTCAGGACCAGCCCACCTGACTAGAGCTGCTAATATACCAACTTTAATCTTATTTGGTCCAACCAACCCAATACGCTGGGGTCCGTTAAATAATGATACTAGTTTAAGTAAAGCTATTTTTCGTAACGATTTACCATGTAGACCCTGTAATTACCATAAAACCTGTGTTAATCGTGAATGTCTAACTGAACTTGATCCACAGCTAATAATTGAAGCGGCTCAAAGTATAATTAATATTCAGAACCAGTTGTGTAAATAAATTTCTAAAATATAATTAATTATTCAGTGCATAATTTTGGATCGCAATGCTTTACCGTTAAACAGAAAATTCACTTGTAACTTAATAACTTTATTCGATACAAGAAGTAAAGAAACTGTACAATTTGTGCAAGCCTGATTTATAATTACCTATCTAAATAATCTTTTGATTATTATCCTTCTATCTCAGCATAAAAGAAAATGCAAACAGCAGCTGTTATTTTAGTCGTTGGCTTATTAATATTTTTATCCCATTTGTTTTCTGCTTTATTTGACAAGGTGAGAATACCTGATGTTTTGCCGTTAATAATTTTAGGTTTATTTATTGGACCAATCTTTCACTTAGTCAGTCCTAGTGATTTTGGTGAAATCGGTTCTGTATTTACCACTTTAGCCTTAGTTATTATTTTATTTGAAGGTGGCTTAGATCTTAATGTAAATCAATTAAAAGAGGCCTTTATCCCTGCTATAAAGCTGGCCTTAACCACATTTGCGATTACTTTTAGCTTTTTATTTATAATTGCTTGTGAATTTTTGAAACTGCCATATTTACAAGCTGCTCTCTTAGGCTTGGCGATTAGTGCAACATCACCGCCAATAGTTATACCAATGCTGGCTAAGTTAAATTTAAAAGAAAACATAAAAACAACTTTAATTCTTGAATCAACCTTTTGTGAGGTCTTTAGCATCATTTTAACCTTGGCCGTATTAAACGCTAGCCTTCATCACAGTGAAGGCGTTACAACTGTGTTTGGCTCAATTATTGCCTCATTTACCCTGGCTATGTGTATTGGCGTTTTAGCCGCAATTGTTTGGTCAAATGTTTTAAAAATTATTCGCAAAGTCGAAAATAATATTTTTTGTACCCCAGCTTTTGTCTGTATTGTTTATGGGATTTCAGAATTATTTGGTTATAGTGGACCTGTTGCCACCTTAGCCTTTGGCATTTCATTGGGCAATATTCGTAAAATCATTACCTATCTACCCCAAAATCTTATGCCAAGTGAACACTCGACTTTAACTGATCGTGAAATTTCATTTTTTGCAGCAATTGTATTTCTGGTTAAAACCTTTTTCTTTATTTATTTGGGATTAACTATTCATTTTGACAATCCACATATCATATTGGTAGCAACTATTATCACAGCCTGGGTTTACTTAAGCCGATTAATTGTCGTAAAACTTATGATGCCAGCTTCGCTCGGCGCTACCCCAACCGATAATACCATGATGTCCATTATGATCCCGAAAGGTCTTGCTACTGCTGTTTTAGCTAATTTAATTCTGCAATCTAATATAGCCATGGCTCAATATATAAAAGAAATTGCCTACGGCGTAATTTTATTTAGTATATCTATTACTGCCATCATGGCATTTTGCCTTGAAAAAGGACTGCTTGACGGTTTTTCGAATTATTTTTTCACTAAATTTCAAAAATCAATTATAACTGAAGATGAAAACTAGCTTTTAATAATTTTTGGGCAAGATTATAGCATCTAGCGCTATTTGCCCTGCTCCAATGATTCCAGCATGGATACCTAGTCTTGATTGATGTATCTCTAGGTTTTGGGCAACTTTGGCTAAGGCTTTGTCAATAACCATTTCTTGAAGCAAGGTATAATTAACAAATGGGCTCATGCCACCAGAAATTATAAAGGTTCTAGGATTAAGAATTTGAGCAATAGTTACCAAGCCAATGCTTACATGATGATGCCATAAATCAAAGGCTTTTTTCGCTAAAAAATCATTGTTTTCAATAGCCTGAATAATGTGCGAAGTCGATAAATCATTAATGTTTTCATACAGTACAGATTGGCTACTATTTACTTCACTTAAAAGTTCTTTAGTGGTTTTAAGTAAGCCTGGACCAGAGCCATAAGCTTCCCAACAGTCAAAATGACCACAGGTACACAATCTTTTGTTTTCAAAAGAAATTTTCAAATGCCCTATTTCACCAGCAGCATAATTTTCGCCATGAAATATCTGTCCGTTAAGAATGATGCCACCGCCAATACCAGTCCCTAAGGTCACCACAATAGTGCTTAAATTGTGATTCTGAAATTTGGATTTAAACTCCCCATAGGCTGCTGCATTAGCATCATTTTCAACATGAATCGGCAACATTGTTTTGGGTTCGAGATATTGTTTAATATTTGTTCCTGCCCATCCTGGTAAATTAAATGTTGAATCAATAACCGTTCCTGAAGTGGTATCAACGATTCCGGCCGTAGCAACACCAACGCCAGCAATTAGATTTTTGGCTTTATATTCTTCAATAATTTTGTAGAGTTGATCTAAGATATTAGCGCTACCTTTAGGTGTTTTATATTGTTTCGGTTCACTTACCAGTTTATAATTACTCACTAAACCACAACTGATTTTCGTACCACCCAAATCAATACCTAATGCTGGAAGCGTACTTTGCAACATCTGATCTAGTTTAGTATTAATAATTGAATTTTCTTGTGAATTAATATCCATTATTGAATTCCACCTAATTGACCCCTATCAGGATTACCTTTTACTACCAGTTTATTAAATGGTATGGGTTGTCCATATAAAATACCAAAACCTACCCGTGAATAACCAAATATCATATCATGCGATAAGATGACTTTAAAATCAGGTGGGCCAATTGCGGCTGTTACGGTTTCAGCATAAGGTAATTTTTGTTGTAAGTTATAGCCATAATAACCACCTAAATCTAAAAATTTATTAACTCGAACTGACCCTGATACAAATGTCGAAGAAGATCCCATGTAATATTGGTCAAAGACAAAAGGTGTAGAACCGTGAATCTGAGCAGTTGTGTAACCCGTTTGTAATTTTAACCGATTAAGGGAAATATTAAGCATTGGCGTGCCCGTAGCAATTGTTTGCTTATCTCCGGTTGAATAAGCTCGGCCAACTAAACCACCCATAATCATTCCCGAAATACCATATTTGTCATCACCTAATTGAAATAATGGAGCTGTAGCGGCTCTAATTTGTTCCTGTAGCCTAAAAGCTGATGTAGTTTGCGTCGTAGTTGGGCTGCCAAATAATTTAGCGAATTGGGGAGATAAATTAACTAATTGTGGATAATCTTGAGCCCAGCCTGCCGATGTCCGAAAATCTAAAAAGGGAATCAAGGGAATGCTACGAATCATATGATTGTCAACAACTTCAGCAATTAAATGTGCCCGTTGCGCTCCAAACATCCCGTTGGTTAAGAACCGGTTAACGCCAGACTGAAATCTGACTCGTTTCCAGATTTTATACTTAAAATCACCTACCGATAAATTAGAAACGGTACCATAGGCATAATGGAAATTGATTTTATTATTGACATAACCAAGTTGAGTGCCAACCCCAATCGAAGTTGAATTACTATTTCCGGTAGCAGCCAGCGAAGCTCCACCTAATTGTATTAAAGGAGCATAACTTAAGACCCCTGTTTTACCAATTGGGGTATTAAATATAGCACCAATACTGGTTCCCCCAACGTATAAGTTATTACCTAAATAAGGTACGATTGGCATAACAATTCTTTGTTCTTTCGATCCGTTGATCGTGGTAACAATTTTACCAACCGGAACACTGAAATGCTTGAATTGTAGCCTGCCACCAAAAATTGTTAAATTATTAGTATCTTTGTACTTTTCATAGACCATTTTGCGTGCTTTAAACACAAAACTAGACTGCCTGGGTACGTAAGCTTCGGGATGCATTAAGCGATTAGGTACGTCCTGTGAATATACTGTTGGCGCATTCATCGTATTTTTTGAATAATAGAAAGCCTGGGGCATGTCAATCGTACCATTTTTAAAAGCCAGGCCATCAGCATTACTAAAGGCATTGCGGGATATAATTTCTGATCCTTGTAATTCAGTATCAGGTTTAGTTATTAAATATTCATCGGAAGAAACATCAAATTTAAAAGCACTGCCAGTGGTTATTTGACCTTTGCGAATAATTTTGACATTGCCACGAGCGTCCATAATTTGAGTGTCCTGATTATACAAAATCATATCAGCTTCTAGTTTTGAATCCTGATCGCCAATAATGGCAACTGCATTACCAGTTCCCAAAAAAGTATTTTTGGCCTCATCAAATTCAGTATCATCAGCAACGATTTGCACACTAGCTTTTAAAGGTTTATCAAGTTCAGCTGTATCTTTATCCTTGGCTAGTGGCAATTCATTATCAGCACTAACCTCAGTTACTAAACCACTTTCTTCCGGATTATTTTTAAGATTAGTTGGCTTTGTCGTATTTTCTAAGGCTTGCTCATCTTCGGCAGCTGGAACTATTTCGTCCAGTTTAGGGGTAATTGGCAGAAGTATTGTCCCCACTGGCTGTTTTGGATTAGTGCTACAAGTTGCCAATTGTGGCCAAATTAAATTGCCGGCAATAAGGCAAATATTTAGTGTAATGATTATTCGTGAAGATAAAGATTTGCTGATCATTTACGGTAATTATAAAATACAAAATTAAGGACTGTTTTGCACAAATGAATTATAGATTAAAAATTATTAATCAAGATCCAGTTAAGATCTACTCATAGCTAATATTCTTATAAAATCATTTAGATGTCAACATTACTAACATGAAAATTTACCGATACTATAATTAATAAAATTCATTGATAAACCTACTCCTAGTTTAAAATTTATAATGAAGTAAACGTTTGCTTTATTATTTAGTGATTCAAATTATATTTATTTAACTATCCAATAGCTTGATTAATTTAACCATGCAGATATTAAATGAAACAATTAATTCCTGTCCATATTATAATAAAACCTAACTAAATTCGAGAGTAAAATAATTATAATGAACCCTTTTGTATTTACGACCGATACCCAAATTGTTTTCACCTATGATTTTGGTGAATTAATCCTCGATAAACTTAGTGATTTAAATATTGAAAGTATTTTAATCTTAACGGATTTAGGTATAGCCAAGCAAGATTTTTTCAAGACCTTTCTGAGTAACTTAAATCAAATTGAAGCCAAAATCACCTTGTTTGATACAATTGTCGCTGATGCTGAAGTTAAAATAGTCGAAAATATCACGCGAATCGCCATTGACAACGCATGCGACCTTATTTTAGCTGTTGGTGGTGGATCGGTTATCGATACAGCTAAATTAGTTAATATTGGCTTAACGCTTAAAGATACCGAAATCTTAAATTATCAAGGGATTAATTCTATTACCCAAAAACTAAAACCCCTATGGGTTGTTCCCACAACTGCCGGAACCGGATCGGAAGTATCTTTAGTAGCTGTGGCTAAAGACAATATTAGTAATAAAAAAATATTTTTTGGCAGTCATTGCTTGGCAAGTGAATATGCTATTTTAGACCCCAATTTGCTGGTAACTTTACCCAAGTTTTTAACCGCAGCTACTGGTATGGATGCTATAACTCATGCTATTGAAGCCTATACTTCAATTAATTCCAATTCGCCAATTACCGATAGCCTATGCATTGGGGCGCTTAGCAATTTATTTGCGTATTTGCCAATAGCTTATAATGAACCAAGTAGCCTTATCGCTCGTGAACATACCTTAATTGCTTCAACAATGGCCGGTTTGGCCTTTAGCAACAGTGGGGTCGGCATTGTCCATGCCTTAGCTCATGCTATTGGCGCTAAATACAATACGCATCATGGAGCTACTAATGCCGTATTTTTATTGGCTGGTATCAAATTTAACAGCCAAAATAGCCAATCGTATTATGATGATTTGAGTTGTAAAGTATTTAATGATCGCAAAGCTAATCAGGAATTTTTATGCGCTAAAATTAGTGAGTTATTAGCTATGTTACAACTGCCCCTAAATCTAAAATCACTTGGACTGCCTCAATTAGCCAGCGAAGATATTGAAGAATTAGCGCAAACCGCTTTGGTTGACCCTAGTTTAATGTTTAATCCGGTTGAGGCTAGTTTAGAAGATTTAAAAGAATTAATCATTAATTCCTATAATTAATTGAGGTTAAATTTAATGTCAACATTTAAAAACAGTGACGAATTAAATCAAGTAATGCTAAATCTCTGGACTGAGATTAGTCAGACACCGCATATAGCTAGCCCACTTTTAGAATCAAAGCTAATTGTTACTTTTCATTATCGTAGCCCCGATGGCAAATTAACTATTGATTGTGCTAACGGTAGTGATTTTAATATTTTGCTTGGTGATAACGAGATTAAACCTTTAATTGAGTTATTTATGAAAGCTGAAGTTGCTAACGAGTTTTGGCTGGGTAAAATAAATGTGCCAATGGCCTTACTTAGTGGTAAAATTGTATCTAAAGGTCCAATTAATAAAGCACTGGCTTTATTGCCAGCAATTAAGCCAGCCTTTCAAATATATCCGAATATTATTGCCAAGCTTAACCAGCTTTGATAGTTAAAATTACCGAAAGCTATTTTTTTAGTTAATTGTAATTAGTCATTTTAAAATTTACTTAATTTATTAGGATAAAATCCATGCCACCAGTTTTAGCCAATTATTATCTTACTTATAAATGTAATTCACGCTGTGTCTACTGTGACATTCCGGTAAATCCTAACAATGTTAAAGTTAAAGAAGTCAACCCCCAAATCATTATTGAAAATCTCCAGGCTTTAAAACGTCTGGGTGTTAAGGTGATTGATTTTACGGGTGGTGAGCCTTTAGTTTATAAGGATTTGCCGCAAGTTCTTAAAGCTGCTAAAGACCTTGGCTTTTACACTAGTTTGGCTAATACAGGCACGTTGTATCCTTACAAAGCGCATCAACTTAAAGGCCTAGTTGACGACCTTAAATTTTCTTTATCGACTACTAATCCTGATGAATACAAGGCTGAACGAGGAATAGATGGTTATAGCAAAGTTGTTGAAAGTTTAAAACTGGCTAAATCACTTGGTGAATGCCCATCAATTATTGCCACAGCTACGCCAAATTCGCTACCTGGAATGGAAAAACTCATTAAACTGGCCTACGATTTAGGCGTTATTGTTTTATTGGGTCCTGTATTTGACTACTGTGATAATGAATTATTAAATCAGGAAAACCTCCAAGAATTAGAAAGACTTATGAAATATGAAAATGTCTGTTTAAATGAAGCTTTTTTAGAATTTTTTAAAAATGGCGGTAATCAGATTAAGAACCCCAGGTGCCGAGCCATTTCTTCAAATATTGTTATATCTCCCGATGATTACCTTTTATTACCGTGTTATCACATGTTTGATGAAAAACTTAAAATTCAACATGTAAATGGAATATCTAATTTAGATGAATTATGGCATAGTTTTGCGGTTCAGGAAAAACGCAAAAAAGAAGGTTCCTGGTCTTTTTGTCAAGGATGCACAATCTGGTGTTACTTTGAAACATCGTTCTTGTGGCCACCAGATAAGTATTTTTGGTTAAATGCGCGCAGTAAAACCCTTTGGCTTAAAGAAAAGTTAAAGCAAAAAGTGCTTACCGCCAAAATCTGACTTAAACTTAACTCGGCAAAATTAAATTGATTGAACGAAAATTAATTAAATTTAATAATTATTTTTAGAAATATCTATTTTAAAGCAGTTTATTTAAGGTCAACAATATATTATAATGTGAATTGTGACTTTAAGGGGCGTTAGCGCAGTTGGTAGCGCGCTTCAATGGCATTGAAGAGGTCACGAGTTCGAATCTCGTACGCTCCATTTAGTTCTTAAATTGTTGATGTCCGTTACAAAATCAGCGCCGCAAAATCCTTTAACAATGATAATTTTGGTCATTGTTGTTTTGGTTTGTATTTTTGCTAATTTGACTAATTTGTTTTTAAATTTTCAGTGTATATTTATAAATCAGCAAAAACCAGTAGCTAATAATTTTAAGACCTATGAATTGTTGTTAGCAAAATATGTTAATAATGGTTATGTTGACTATCAAAAGTTAAAAACGGATCGGCAGTGGGAAAATACCCTTAATGAACTCAAGTCACCAACTTTAATCACTACTCCTGAACAATATTTTGCCTTCTGGATTAATGCTTATAATACTTTAGTGTTAAAAACTATTTGTGATCAATATCCTCTAAAATCGCTTCATGAGCTTAAAAATGCCTACGCTAGTAAAAAATTTATTGTTAACGGACAAATCTGCTCAATTCAGGATATATATAATTTTAAACTCCTTTTACCAATGCAAAGTCAAAAAAATATCAAACCTTTATTTCTTACTTGTAATGGTAGTGTTGGTTGGCCAAAACTGTTAAACCATCCAATTAATCCTAAAACGCTTTACGATGACTGTGAAAGTAGTATTGAATTATATATCAACAATAAAGCTAATGTAGTTTTTAAGCCGCAAAATAAGTGTTTAATTATTTCTCAATTTTTTCAAATTAACAAATTAATTTTTGACAGTCTTTTTGGTGATCCGTTTAATTTTGTGATTGAATATTACACTTATCCTCACAAAGAAGAATTGTATAATATTACTATTGAAAAATATTTTTTTCCTCAATACAACTGGTTAATTAATGATACAAGTAATCAAGGCTAAATCAATAAATATGCCTGTTTTAAAAAAAAACAAAATTTTTTTACTGATACTTATGATAATTTTAAGCTTGCCTATTGAGCTTGCCTTGGCTCAGTTTGCGCAAACTAAAGCATTCCTGATTGTCTATCCGATTAATAATTCCCTAATCAATAGTCCAACTAGTTTTATTTTAGGTACTTGTTATAGCCACAAACCTTTATTCCTAAACAACAAGCCCGTACCTTATAATATTTTGGGTTTTTTTGCTACCGTTATTGACTTAAAAAAAGGCAATAATTCATTTAATCTTAAAAGTGCAAATGATAGTGTAACTTTGTTAATTAACCGACCCCTAGCGGATACTACCAATATAGTACTGGATCCAAACTCCATCCAGCCTAAAAATAATCTTGGCGTTAAATGCGGTGATACAATTCACTTTGCTGTTAAAGCTAAAGCGAACAGTAATTTAACCCTTAAAATCAAGAATCTAAGCTTGAATTTATCCCCAAAAATAAATCGTATCAAATTTGACACTCAATATGGGCTATCAAGATTAGCTGATAACAATCAACTTAGTGAATATATTCTTGACTATAAAATTACTAAAGATGACAATTTTAATCAGGACAATTTTAATATCATCTTCAATAATGATGATAAGCAAAAGGCTTTTATCAGCTCTAATACTATCACAGTTCTGGATAATGATTTAAATGCCACTACCAAATCTGATAATACCGTAGTTCGCACCAGTGAAACTGGTTCAAGAACCACGCCTTTATCCAAAAATATTCAAGTTATTGTTGATGGTTATAATGGCGATAATTATCGTATTAAATATACTGAACAAAAACATGTTTGGATCAATAAAACTGATCTGGATTTTTCTTTAAATAATAAATATTTTGTCAATACAGCTATACCTAGAACTATTAACATTGATTCTAATCAAAATTTTGAATTTATCAAAATTCCTTTAGAAAATAATCTTCCCTATGAAATCACGCAAAAACTAAATCCTAATGAATTGGTCGTAAATATCTATGGGGCTAAAGCTAATATTGAATGGATAACCACTCCTCAAAATAAATGCTTGCGGTTAATTAATTTTGTCACCTTTAACCAAACGGATGATAGTACCTTAAAACTTACTCTGAGCCTTAAAGGCCATCAGCAATGGGGCTATTTTGCGCAATACAGTCAGAATTGTCTTTATGTGTTTTGCAAAAAGCCACCACAGATATTAAGTGACTTGCAAGGTCTTAAAATATGTATTGATCCTGGGCATGGTGGTAGTGAAAAAGGGGCAATTGGTTTATCCGGAATTAAAGAAAGTAGGCTTAATCTGGATATTGCCCAAAAAGTTATTATGTTGTTAAAACAGCATGGAGCAACAGTTTATTCAACAAGAACTGACAACAAGACTTATCTGGATTTATATGATAGGGTAAATTATGCCTTAGAGCATAATAGTGATATGTTAATTTCTATTCATAATAACTCGTTACCAGATGGGCGCAATCCTTTAACCGAACACGGAACATCAACCTACTGGTATCAAATTCAGTCATTGAACTTAGCTCGATCGCTTAAGCATAGTTTAGTAAAAACAATCAATTTGCCCGACTATGGAACTAGATATCAAAGCCTGGCCTTAAATCGAACCTCAAATATACTGGCGGTTTTAGTCGAAGTAGGTTTTGTTATTAATCCTGATGACTTAACCAAACTTATTAATCCAGGGTTTCAGGATAAAATTGCCCTGGGTATTTATCAGGGGATTTATGATTACATAAAGGGGACTACGCATGATAAATAAATTTTTATGCATTGATATTGGCAATTCTAGGCTGTCAGTTGGCTTATTTCATGAACACAAACTTATTGAAAGAAATGATTTTCGAATTCAGCAATTAGAACTAGCTATTGTCTTTTTAGTGAATAAAATTAAATTAATTAAACAGGTGCGAGTTATCGTATCTTCAGTAATTCCTGATTTGGCCAAAAAATTAATTGATGCTTTGAGTAATTTGAACGTTAAAATTATTGAATTAAAGTCTAACGAACAGAATATCATTACTAATATTTACGATGGTATAGGCATTGACCGAATTGCCAACGCAACTGCTGCGATTAAATTATATAGTGATAAAGAAGTTATTGGTATCATAGATTTTGGTTCGGCTACGACATTAACAGTAGTTGAAAACTCAGGAAAATTTTTAGGTGGCTTAATTACGCTGGGAATTTCCAAAACCTTTAAAGCAATATCTAATTACCTTGATCAGTTACCGGAAGTCGATCTTGATGGCTTGAAAATCGCATCACCGCTGGCTTTTGATACTGACAAGGCAATTGCAAATGGTTGTTTTTTAAGTCATATCGGTACGGTAGACTGCTGGATTAATACTGTAAAAACTCATGTAAACAAGGATGTCTATATTATTGGTACTGGTGGTTTTATTCAGGTTCTTGCTGGTTTTTGTTCAGGAATAAATTTAGCCGTAACCGATCTTACTTTAACTGGGGTTAACTATTTAGGCCAAGCGCAAAGCCCGATCATTAAATTTTAAAATAGCTTTTGGTTGCAACAATGCTTAGACTCTAGATCTTAATTTATGCTATATAGATGATATAGACTAGTTCTTTTTCTTCTTCTTGTAGACATTACCACCTTGCATGTTAAACGGGAAATCAGGGCTTGGGGTTTTGGGCGGTTTAGGATTTAATTTTCCGGGATTACGACTTAAATTATTAACTACATCTTTGATCGTATCTTCAGTAGGCATTCGGCCATTACTAAACATTTTGCCCATGTCACCGCCCATCATGCCAAACATTTTACGAAATTGACTGAACATAGATTTCATTTGATTAAATTCATCCAACATACGTTTAATATCTGTTTCTTTTAAACCAGCTCCAGTAGCTATTCGTATTCTGCGTTCAACATTAACCAAGGATGGATCAACACGTTCTTGTTTATTCATCGAATTATAAGCTGTTTGATAAAGCTTAATCATTGCTTCACCATGTGTGGCAATAAGTTCTTGCTGATTGGTATTAATGCCAAACATACTACCAATCCCCATAAGTTTCATGATGTCTTTCATCGAACCCATTTTTTTTAGCATACTTTGAGCTTGTAAAAATATTTCTAAAGAAAAGTCCCCGGTTAATATTTTATTAGCAATATTTTCAGCTTGTTTTTCATCAATAGAAGCCTGTGCCTTTTCAACAAGCGTTACAATATCGCCCATACCTAAAATTCGGCTTGCCATTCGTTCAGGAAAGAATTCTTCCAAATCGGCTAATTTTTCACCAGTACCAATGTATTTTATTGGTTTGCCAACAGCTTCACGAACCGATAAGGCTGCCCCGCCACGAGCGTCACCATCAATTTTGGTTAAAATAATTCCACTTACATCAAGCTGGGTATTAAAAGTTTCGGCGATATTAACGGCTTCTTGTCCGGTCATTGCATCAATTACCAAGATTTTTTCAGCTGGTTCTAAGAATCGATCTAAAATAAGTAATTGAGCCATAAGTTCGGTATCGATCTGCAGGCGTCCAGCTGTATCAATAATGACTGGACTTAAATTTTCTGCATAAGCCTTAGCTAAGGCGCTTTTACAAATTTCCTGAATATCATCATTATTAATATCACTATATACTGGAACTTCAATTTGCTTACCTAAAGTAATTAACTGTTCAATAGCTGCCGGTCGTTTAACGTCGCAGGCAACCATAAGCGGTTTTAAATTTTGGCCTTTTAATTTAAGGGCTAATTTAGCACAAGCAGTTGTTTTGCCAGCTCCCTGTAAGCCCAGAAGCATGATAATCGATGGCTTCGCACTTAAATCAAGGGGTACATTAGCTCCACCTAAAATTTGAATTAATTCATCATTGACTATTTTAATAAATTGCTGGGAAGGCGTTACACCAGTTAACACCTGGGAATCCAATGCCTTTTGACGAATTTGGGAAATAAAAATTTTGACAACTTTTAAACTGACATCAGCTTCAATTAAAGATCGCCTTACCTCGCGAATAGCTTCATCCATATTTTCCGGAGTTAATTTATCAATTCCTTGAATATTTTTAATTATTCCTTGTAATTTATCGGTAAGGTTGTCAAACATAACGATTCTCCTGATTTAAGTTAAAGGCCTATTTAATTCATGAATACTATTTATAACATCTTCCAATTCACTAGGGAAAGTAAGATATTTAGTAGCAAAATCGACTTGGGTCATTGCCTCAATTGGTTTCGATAATTTCGACAATTCTTCGACTAGGCCACTATTGGTTTTAATCATAATATTTGTCTGGGGCATAGATACTTCGGGTCGATAATAATCATAGGGCTTAAACCCAGTACTTTCAACCCTTAAATAATAATCAGGATCATAACCATGTTTAAGCATAATAGCCTTAATATTTTCGATTAAAGTCGCATCTGGAATTTGCATATTCAATTTTACGGTTTTCGGTAAGCGCCTGTCAATAAACCTTAAGGAAAGATCTTGTAATATTGTGTCTTCCTCTTGTGTCCAACGTTTAATATGGTATAAAAGCTGGATATCATCAAGCTGTAAATAATCTTTAGTTTGCAAATCATCTTTCAGTAACCACTTTTGTGTAGCTGTATCACAAAAATTTAAGCGTAATTTATTAGTTATAAGAAATTGCGCTCTGGTTAGAATACTAGCCAATAAAGCTTTAGCTGCTAAGTTCTTTTTATGATAATAAACTTGTGTGTACATTGAATATCGTGAAAACAAGTAATCTTCTACGGCTACCTGCCCCTTTTCGCCAACAATCAAGATTCGATCCTCTTTTTGATCAATGGCCATCGAATGTAAAATCCGATCTAGTGCAAATAAACCATATGAAGTTCCAGCTAAATAGGTATCACGCAGTAAATAATCAAATCGATCCAAGTCCATTTGTGATGAAATCAGCTGAGATACATATTTTGGATAATAAACTTTTTTGAGAATTTTAATAATTGTTGCTGGCAAATTTATTGAAGAAGAAAACTTATCTAGTACTTCATGCACTTTGGTATCATCGGAAATAATTTTACAGGACCAGTCTTCATGATCTAAGCCTAAGATTTTTTCGGTCACATGACTAAATGGACCATGTCCAATATCATGAAGTAGGGCTGAAGCTAGAATAAAAGGAATTTGCTCTTTAATAAACGGGGAATCATATTCAACAATACTAATAAACCGTCTGGCTAATTGCATTACCCCAAGACTATGGGTAAATCTAGACCCTTCGGCTCCTTGAAAAGTTAGATGCGTAATACCCAATTGATGAATTCTTCTTAACCTTTGAAATTCTGGAGTATCAATAAGATCGGCTATTAGTTTTTCATAAGGATTAGCTAAATCTAGAATAATTTCGCGATGAATAGGATCAAGATAGGTTCTTAATGTTTTCATATATTAGCTAGGACGAGAAGTTGGTAATTGGATTAAACAAATTAAACTAGTAATTATAACCAGGCCAAAATCTATTTGAGAAATTTTATGGAGATTTTCAAACATTGTTTTAGCCTCGATACTAGTGCTTAAGCTCGGTCTTAATAAATCCATTTGCGGAGATATATAAAGCGAAAAAATAAAAATAGCAATTACACACAAGATAATCGGTAAACTTATTTGTATACTATGTTGCAGCTTACGTTTAATCAGACTAACCAGTAAAAATAACACACCTAAAACCAATAGCATTTTACTATAAGCAATAAAAATTGGTGCATTATTATTGGCAGCGACTTTAACAGCTATGCCATTATGTTTAGCAATATTAATGTTGGTAAGTACGGAAAATAACACCCCAATACTACTACCAAAAATTAAGGCTATAAGGCATACATTTATTTTGTCTAAAATGGTTTTAATCATTTACGTTCTCAATCCTATTTTTTATAACTTATCCAAAGTTAACCTTCTTGCTGCCTCAACCAGGCTTATAGACAGGAACTTTATCATTAAATAATTCAATTTTAGGTAATCGAGTTAAATTAACGAGATTTATATTGATCTTTTCATAATCTGGTTTACTAAAGCCAATAATTATATTTTTAATAATATAATTCGCCTTAATTTCAAAGGTCGTAGGAACATTGGTTAATTTAAATTGCTCACTTACTTTAAGATTTTCATCAATTAATATAGGTAAATTTAAATTATATTTTTGTTTAAATATTAAGCTGTCAGCTTGATTATCTTGTGATATAGCGAATATTGGCGCTTCAGGATAATACTCAAACAAAGAATTTACGTAAGGTAAAGTAAATATACAGGTTGGACAAGTAACCTTAAAAAAAACTAAACAGATTTCTTCATATTTAGCTAAAAGCCTTAATAATGAATACTCTTCACCATTTAGGCCTATTAAATTAAAGTCTGTTACCGAATCTTTTATATTAAGTGCAGTCATAATGTATATACAGAAGTATTATTTTATGCTTAACGTTTTTTGTTTATTTACAGCTAAACTACAATTGATGTTGTAAAATTAATTAAGAAAATCCAAAAGATAATTCACAATAATCAGTTCAAGCCCGCTAATAAACATTTTAGCATCTTGACAATAAAGCATAACAAGTTAACCTATATTCTTTACACTATCTAAATCATATTCCACAACTAGGGGGCAATACCTTGAAACCCATATCTACAATTGAAGTCACTCCATTTTTACCTACTCCTTTAGAAGGTTTACGCGAACTCGCCTATAATTTAAGATGGACTTGGAACCATGAAATCGTTAAATTATTTGCCCGGCTGGATTTAGATCTTTGGCAGTTGAGCAATCATAATCCGGTTGCTTTATTAGGTAAGTTATCTCAGGAAAAACTTAATCAAGCCGCTTTAGATGAAGGTTTTTTAACTCAGTTAAACCGGCTTTACACTAAACATCAAGAATACATGCAAGGTAAACAAACTTGGTTTAGTCAGAATTTTAAGGCTCAAAGTAATGATACTATTGCTTATTTTTCGGCCGAATATGGCATAACTGAAGCTTTAGCTATTTATTCGGGTGGCTTAGGAATTTTATCCGGCGATCATGTAAAAGCCGCCTCTGAACTAGGTTTACCCTTAGTAGCTGTTGGTTTGGCCTATCAAGAAGGTTATTTTAAACAATATTTAACTATTGATGGCTGGCAACAGGAAAAATATCCTAATAATGATTTTTATAATTTACCAATTATTGAAGTAAAACAAGAAGATGGAACGCCATTGGTTATAAGTGTCAAAATGAAAGGGCGTGATGTTTGTGCTAGAATCTGGAAAGCTCAAATTGGTCGGGTAATGCTTTATTTATTGGATACTAATGTATCGCAAAATATCCCCGAAGATAGAGTTATTACCAATGCTCTCTACCAAGCCAACCTAGATATAAGAATCAAGCAAGAAATAATGCTTGGTATCGGTGGCATGAAAGCCTTAGTCAAACTTGGTATTGAACCAAGTGTATTTCATATGAATGAAGGACATTCGGCCTTTTTGGCTATTGAACGAATTGCCATGTTAATGGAAAAACATAAAATTACTTTTACCGAAGCTAAACTATTAGCGCGAGTGGGTCATGTTTTTACAACTCATACTGCGGTTCCAGCTGGTATTGATAAATTCAGCCCCGATTTACTTGATGAATACTTAAAAGAATATTTTATTAAACTAAATTTAACTAAAGAAGAATTTTTAAGTTTAGGGCGCATAAATGCAAATGATATGAACGAGTCCTTTAGTATGGCTAATCTGGCGATTAACCTTTCCGGTAAAATTAACGCCGTAAGTAAATTGCATCAAGAAGTATCGGCTAAATTATTTGCTGCTAACTGGCCTAAAACTCCTATAAATGAAATTCCAATAACTTATGTTACTAATGGTATTCATACCCGATCCTGGATATCTGATGAAATGGCTGAGTTGTTTGATATGTATTTAGGCAGTCGCTGGTCAGAAGACATCTTTGACCAAAATATCTGGCAGAAAGTTGCTGATATTCCCGATGAAGAGCTTTGGCGGGTGCATGAGGCCAGGCGTCAGAAACTTGTTTATTTTACGCGAAATCGTTTGAAGCAACAGCTTGAAGAAAAAGGGGCAATGCCCAGTGAATTATCCGAAGCTAATGAAATTCTTGATCCGCAGATTTTAACGATTGGCTTTGCCAGGCGTGTTGCAACTTATAAACGAGCCACGCTTTTATTTAAAGATACTAAACGCTTAGCGCAAATTTTATTAAATAAAGATAAGCCAGTGCAAATTTTAATTGCCGGTAAGGCACATCCTGAAGATGTGCCTGCCAAGGAATTAATTCGTCAGATTATTAATTTTACTCATGATGAAGATTTACGCAAACGTATTGTTTTTATCGAAGATTACGATATGAACGTATCGCGATATTTGGTTCAAGGTGTTGACATGTGGCTTAACACACCACGTAGATTTCTAGAAGCCTGTGGTACCAGTGGTATGAAAGTAACCTTTAATGGTGGTCTTAATTTTAGTATTCTTGATGGTTGGTGGGATGAAGCTTATAAGGCAACCTTAGGTTGGGCCATTGGTCGTGGTGAAGTTTATGCAGATAGCAATTATCAGGATTTAATTGAATCTAATGCTTTGTATGAACTTTTAGAAAAAGAAATTGTGCCAGCATTTTATGATCGTGATAAAAATAATCGCCCCAGAACCTGGTTGTCAAAGATGAAAGCTTCAATGTTGACATTATGCCCAACTTTTAACGTTAACCGTATGCTTAAAGAATATTATAAAGATATGTATTTGCCGGCAATTAAGTCAAGTAAAGTGATGCTTAACGACAATTTGCAGAAAGTAAAGGCTCTAGCGCTTTGGAATAAGTCTATTGACGAACATTTTAAAGACATAAGAATTTTAGCGGCTAATACTAAATCTAAATCAAATACCCGTGTTGGTGATGAAATTGAAGTTGATGTTGCTATTAATCTCGGCAGTTTAAAACCTAGCGATATTGTTGTACAGATTTATTATGGGTTACTTAATGAAATCGGTGAAATTAGTGACGGAAAAGTAATAACTATGCAAGGAAAGGAAAATAAAGATAAATCAACTTTATTTAATGGCACGTTTAAATGTGACCAAAGTGGCCGGCATGGCTTTACTGTAAGAGTTTTACCGTATCATGAAAATTTAAATTCAAGTTTTGATACCAAATTTGTACTTTGGGCTCAACAAAATGAATTGGTTAAACTGTAGTATCATATAATCAAATTAACTCGTTTGTGATCATCAATGCAAATCGATAATATCAAGTTGTATTGGCAGTCGTAATTGTACCTAAAAATTTATACCATAATTTACTTTACTGGTAAATTATTATGGTTGATTGTATGTATTGCTTATACACCACGAAATTTTACTTAATGATAATTTTACCAATAAACAGGGAATTTTTTATTTCTGGTTGAGCGTTTGGTAAAACTTGATGATAATCAAGTAAGTTTAATTTTTGATCCGTTTCCTTATCCACTAAGCTTAAAAATAATGAATAAGATCCACGAGCGATACCAGTAGTTTTAAGATCTTCGCTCCAGGTTATAGGCGTATCTGATTTCCAGCTATTGGTAGGCGGTTTTGGTGTATGATAAGATATTGCCTTGGTTTGATTATCTTTGTTTTTAAAGGTGATTTCAATTTTATAGCTTGCCGGTATTTGTTTATCTAATTCCTTGGTATAATTAATTGCTGGAGCTACACCATTATTATCAAAGGTAAAGTTCATAGTAATATCGTCATCAAAATCAATTTCTTTAGGGAAATTGGCTTTAAGAAAAACCAGCTGAAAACCAAGTCGTCTGCGAAAATCTTTAAACATATTCAAGTTGGTATCATTAGTGAGATTTTCAAGCAAAGGATAAGGCATTTGTATAATACTAACCCCATCAGTAAGAGCCCATTTGGTGATTTTACGAAACACCTCCGCATCAATACTATCTGTAAGTTGAAGCGCTGTATAGGTATCAGTATGAAATTTTAAAAGCAGTCTGTAATCATCAAAGGTGTTTTTACTGGAATTTACATTTTGTCTGGTTAAATAGATTTTTTTACCATAGCGAAAAATTATATAATTACTAATTTCATCAAGGCTATCTTCACCAATACGTTTTGGGATTGGTGGATTCAAGCCAAAATTAAGGGAGGATTCTGGAAAAGCCTTAGCATATAAATCACAAATATATTTCCAGTTATCTACAGCAATTTTCTGACTTAATTTAAAATCGGTTTTTAATTTAGTATAAATTTCTTGACGAGTTAGCTCAGTAATGTTATCGGGAAGAATAGCAGTATTGGTATCATAACCACCACCAGTGATACTTATACTATGTAAATAATGATTCCCATCATATTTTTTACCGACGGCCATAATAAAATTAGCCCATTTAGCTAGATAGGTATCATCCCAAGGAACTGGCATTTTACAACTCTGGTTATGGGCATTTTTGTATTCAATAAATTTAGCGTCACTGTGGTAAAACCACTCTGGTGTATTAGATTTAATTTGTGAATCAGTGGTTAAACTATATCCAGAGCTGGGAATTTGCAGTATTAACAATTTTTGATGAAGTTTACACCAGTCTATGGCTTCATCAATTTGACTAAAATCATAATTAGCTTCTTCTGGCTCTAGTTTATTCCAGGGAATTGTTAGGAGAATACCGGCAATATATTTGACCGTTTTGGTAAATTCAGAATTGTTGGGATAAACTTTTTTTAAGTCGTCAAGATTGGTATTAAGAAAAATTCCAATTTCACGATTGTCAATATATCTATTTACGGTAAGTTTTGATTTAGTAATTTTTTGCTTCTTGATTAGTCGATCTTGAGCTTGATTTAAATTAGTTTTTTTCGTTAAGTCAGGCTTTAAATAATCCATATAAGTACTAAGATTAGATTTGGCTATTACCGGTGGGGGCAAGAAAAAGCCAGCCCAAATTACTGTTAAAAATAAAAAAATTGATTTTTTTAAAATCACAACTTTGCCTTCCTTGTTATAAAATTGCATTAAAGCTTAACTAATATTCAAATTTGTCAGTATTTAAAATATACTTTAATAGTCGTATATTGTTGTCTAATTAGTTTAAGTTATTATATAAAATTTACCGATGCTTGACAACTAATTTGGAGATTGAACTTTTGCATTTAACATTTTACGGATTTAGCTGTTTTAAACTAGAGACTAAAGGCAAAATTATTTATTTTGACCCTTATTTAAAATATGTTCATAAAATTGATTCTTTGGCAAAAGCTGATTTAATTGTGTTTAGTCATGGTCATTTTGATCATGGTGCCTTAATGTTAAAAAATCTTTATAAACATTGGATGTGTCCAATTTTAGCATCTGGTGATCTGGTTAAATGGATGAAGCGCAAATATAAGCGTTATATACCCAGCGAGAACTATTTAATTGCTGAATATAATGAAACTGTTAATTTTGAAGGTAATGAAATTACGGCTATACCAGCATACCATCCTTTAAATCGACTTGGTAAAACTATTTTTGCCCTGCACACGCGCTCCCGAACACCTGGTAAACCTGTTAATGGTTATTATATAAATGGCTTTTATCATAGTGGTGATACCAAATATACTAGTGCTATTGCGGAAAGTTTAGCTGGTAAAATTGTGAAGGCTGCCTGTTTGCCTATTGGTGGTAAATATGCGGTAGCCAACCCAGGTGAAGCTATCCAAATAGCTACAGAAATTGGTGCCCCTTCTATAATACCAATGCATTATCATCCTTTAATACAGCAAGTACCTTTTCGCTACCAGCCATCCCATTTGGTTAAGCTCGTAAAAAGTCAAGGGATAGATTTAAAGGTTTTACCTTTAGCCATTGGCGAAACTGTCGAAATACCGGATCCTTAGAACTTCTTAAGCTTAGGCAAATACACTGGAGTAGGACGAAAAATCTTAAAATGTTTAATAAATTTCGTGAATACACTGACTTTAATTATTCAAATAAAGCGGTATGGTTTAATCAGTATCTTATCAGGGGATTTACGATATTTTTTTTGATTGCTTTTATCGTTGCAAACCAAGGTGTTTCCAAACAGTGCCCAGGCTATCAAAATAACGACTATAATTTAAACCTTAATCTTGAAAAAAATGGCATTCTTGAAGCTACTGAAGTTATTAAGTCTGATTTAATGAATAATGACCGTGAGGAATATACAAAATTTTTTAAAGGTGACGGTCATTTAAAAATTAAAATCAACGCAGTGACATTAAATGGAGTTCCAATCTCTTACTCATTGCTTAAAATTGATAATGACTATTTACTTAGAATCAAACTTACTAAACACAATATAAACAATAACGATCAAAATATTTTATACCAGATATTTTATCGACCTAATTACTATAGTTGTAGTATCACCCCGGTGCTAATTTTAAAATATCAGCTTTTGGGTGCTGTTTCGCAAGGCAAAGATCAAGAGTTATTACAATTTAATGTGTTAAATTCGCCAAAAAATATAGCTTTGAAAAATATCAACTTAACACTTATATTACCTGAGAATATAAATAGTAGTAATACTCCGGCTGAAATTTTAAGTTATGATCAGAAATTTAATTTACCTATAAGTTATGAAAAAAATTCAATTCAATGTAAATTTGTTCCTGATTTAAATAACCCCGAATATTCATTTCTATGTTATTTACCCAAAAATTCTATAGATTTAAGTAAAGTTAATTTTTTAAGTTTTTATTGGCTTTGGGAATATCTGCAACCAGGAATATTACTTCCAGCGCTAACTATATTAATTTTTGGCCTTCAATTTTTAAGTTTAACTCCTCGAAAAAAACTATCCGACCTAGATCAAGATCCTAATTTAAATCTTTTGAACACCTTAAGCCCTGGAGAAATTGGTATTATCTTTGACGGAAAATTTGACCCGCGTGATTTAACGGCAGTTCTTATTGATTTAGCCTGCCGTGATTATATTAGTATTCATGAAATCCAAGGTGAAAATCTATCATTAATGAGTGATAAGGATTTGATTCTTAAAAAGACAGAGTCTAATCAGGATGTTGAAGATTTAAAATCATTTGAATTGTATATTTATCGATTTTTGTTTAGCCAAAATAATTCGCAAATAAAGTTTTCGGAAATTGTAATGTCTGTAGATAATGAACCTATAAAAGAAATAACCAATTTAATTTATGCCAATCTCAAACATTTAGGCTATATAACTTTAAATAACCCGACTAAAATCATTCGACTTTATAACTTATTAGCGATAATAACTTTGATTTGTGCAGGGTTGCAACCAATATTTACCCTTTTTGCTACCTATGGTATTTATTATGAAACGGTCATTTTAAATATTTTGCCATCGATAATTGGTCTTAGTCTAAGCGCAGCCATAATATTTTTAATGGCTCAGCATTTGCCGATAAGATCAATTAATGGGCTTAAAGTTTATGAACAAATTAAACATATCCAAGATTTTATAATAAATGCAACGCAAGAAGATATTATAATTTTAGCCCAAAAAAATCCCTATATGTTTGATCGCTTACTATGTATTGCCATAGCCTTGGACTTAGAAGTAATTTGGGTTAATAAAATTTATACCGTTATAAATACCTGTCCTAAATGGTTTATTCCCAATAAGGGTTCTAATCTAGTAACTAATTTTAAAAATGATTTTGGTAATACCTTAAGACTATTAGATTTTGGTAATAAAAGCTTATTTCTGAATGCCAGTCTACCAAAATTAAATTTAAGTCAAGATTATAAGTCTAACAATGTTATTAATAGTGATGATTTTAATTTAATTAATTAAGTTAATGTCATCACTATGTTACTGATTTTGCCTTAATAAAGTAATCATTATTTTTACTGATCTTCTTTATCTAAAATTTTTCCTTGGGCTCTTAAACTATTTTGAAACGTTAAAAATGCAAAAATAGCACTTATAATAATTACTATGGCTAGGGTAAACATAAAATAACCAAACGGTTCACCGTTAATGATTAAATAGACACCGCCAGCCATAATAACACACGCTAGAAATGATGATAAGGGAATATACAAAGCTTTTATACCTTGGATTAATTCAGCTTTTGCTATACTTTTATCTTCATTTAGATCATTGACCATAGGCTTTACTCCTTAAAACTAAAATTTTGTAATTTATTTAAATCGTTAATGGGTTCTTTACAGGTATAATTTTCACAATAATATAATGTTGTCTTGCCTTGAACTAATTCCTTATTCTGGAGGCTAAGGCATTGCGAAAATTCTTGTCTGGTTAAAAATTCATTTAGCATCGCTGGTGTTAAAACCAGCATATTTTTATCAGCTAAATATTTTTGATAAATCATAGTCATAAAATCATCATAAGAATCATTTTCAGGATTTGCTAACAAAATAAGACAAGCATTTTCATTAGCTAAAATAGCATTTAACATATACCCCCATTGTTGGGGTACTTCAACCATTTGACCTTGATATTTATCAATTATTCCCAACGCCATATCTTGATAGGGCTGATAATTTGTAAACTGGAAAAGTTTAAGGAAATTGGCTACTAAAACCGATAAACCTGATGGATAAACCGTATCATAAATATGTTTAGGTCGAATAACCAATTTTTCGGCTTGGTTATTTGAAGTATAATAGAAATCATTATCGGCAGAAAACTGTGTCATGATTTTATTCGTAAAATCAATAGCTAAATTTAGATATTTGGCTTCAGGAACAGTTTGGGCTAATTCTAACAAAGCCATAACAAAATATGACCAGTCATCGAGAAATCCGTAAATACTCGTTTTATTTTGAGCAATTGAATGCATTACATTACCATTTATCACTAGTTTAGCTAAAATAAAATCAGTTATCGATTTAGCGGTTTCTAAATAGTCAATATTTTTAGTTATATTATAGGCATAAACCAAACTAACAACCATTAAACAATTCCAGGATGTGATAATTTTTTGATCTATTGAAGGATTAGGTCGCTTGCGTCGATAGTCCAACAATTTTTGATTGACCTTGGCTAATTTTGCCTTAAAATCCACCATCGATAATGCCAATCCGGAGCAAAGATTTTCCGGATTGGCTTTTAAGTATAAAATATTTTTTTGGTGTTCAAAATTTCCAGTATCTTTAAGATCGTAAATTTTACTGACAAAATCGAATTCGTCTTTATTTAATACCGACTTAATTTCAGCGATGGTAAAAACATAGTAATGACCTTCCCCTTCGGTGGTATCAGCATCTAGGCTTGATAAAATGCCACCACTAGAATCCTTTAAATTGTTTAAGACAAAATCTAAGGTTTTTCTGGCAATTTCTAAATAAAATGTATTATTAAAGATTAAATAGCCTTTTAAATATACATAGGCTAATTGCGCATTATCATAAAGCATTTTTTCAAAATGGGGAATATGCCATTTGTTATCGGTTGCATAACGAGCAAAGCCACCGCCTAACTGATCGAATATACCGCCAATAGCCATTTTATCTAGAGTGGTTTGTAAAAATAGCTTTAGCTTTTCACTGTCAATTTTTAAACTTAAGTTTAATAGAAATAATAAATTTCCGGGATTAGGAAATTTTGGCTGATTGCCAAAGCCACCATAAAGCATATCTGCATTGGTTAAAAATTTATTTAAAATCAATTCAAAATCAATTTTAGCATTAGAACCAGTCTGCCAGTTGTCCATTGATTGCATAAGCGCAATTATTTCACTGGCACTATTATTAATATCATCTATACTCTCATGATAAAGTTTAGCTAAAGTATTTAAAACTTTTTTAAAACCTGGCAGTGAATGGCTGTCTTCAGGCGGGAAATAAGTACCACCAAAAAATGGCTTTAAATCCGTAGTTAAAAATACACTCATTGGCCAACCGCCATGATGCGAAATTATCTGAACGGCTTTCATATAAATTTCATCAAGATCAGGCCGCTCTTCACGGTCTACTTTAATATTAATAAAATTATCATTCATGATTTTGGCTATCTGGGGGTCGTTAAATGATTCATGTTCCATGACATGACACCAATGGCAGGCCGAATAACCAATAGATAAAAATATTGGCTTGTTTTGGGTTTTAGCTAAATTTATAGCTTCATTGCCCCAGGGATACCAGTTAACTTCATTATAAGCATGTTGTAACAAATAAGTACTTGTTTCATTAATTAAGCGATTTGGCTGTTTGAAAGTTTTATCTGTTTGTGACATTGTGCATTTCCTTTAAAGCGTATTCATAGGCTTTTAATGTATCTGTTACCGTTTTGTCCCAGGAAAACTTATGGCTTAATTCTTGGGCATTACAGACAATTTTATGTCTTAAACTTTGGTTAGTTATCAGCATTTTTAATTTTTCTGATAATTCAGTTACGCCCAGATAATTATTAATTATTATTCCATTAACATCGTTTTGAAAAATTTCACTTATACCACAATTGCGACTGACTACAGGCAATACGTGATATTGCATAGCTTCTAGCACCGACATGCCAAAAGTTTCAATACGAGATACTTGGACAATAATATCACTGAAAGCAAAAAAATCTTTAAGATTATAAATGGAGCCATGAAAAAATACATTATTTTCAAGACCTAAAATTTTTAAGCGCAATTTATAGGCTGTGGTTAATTTTAAACCAATAATATTAAGTTTAACTGGAATATTATCCTGAATCAATTTACTTACAGCTTTTAATAATATATCTAGCCCTTTACGTCGGTAACCTTTACCAATAAATAAAATATTATTTTGATCCTTACTGTAATCGAGATTAATTTCTGGCTCGAGTCCAGGATAGGCAACAAATAAATTATCTTGAGAATTTATTTGATAGGTTTGACGATAATCTGCTAAGGCTTGAAAAGACGGAAAAATTAAACTTTGCGCGGATTTAGCTAAAATTTCATCATAATAATTTTGCAATTTATATTTTGCTGTAAATTTCGCTTTATAGTTATTTACCAGGTTCTCAAACGGTGTACCGGCATTAATTTGTCGTTGAATGGTATGATTATGAAAGGTAACTACATTGGCATAATTTGTTGGTACTTGCTGGCTATGAATTAAATCGAAGGAATGATTTTGCAACAAATTATTACTGGTATGATAATACCATTTAAGCTTTTCGGAATACTTGAGTTTGGTATTACACTTTAAACTTTCATAAACAGTTAAATTTTTATGAGAGAATTCCGCAGTGTTTTGTTCACAAATAACCGTAACTTCGAAATCTTGATTTAACAAGCCCTGAATTAATTTAAAATTATATCCTTCTAATCCACCAAAAGCGGTAAAATTTCGAACCAATATGGCTATATGCTTTAAATCAACATTAGTCAACAAGCATTTTTTCCTTAGCGCCATCATGATCTGAATTAGCTTCCAGATTTTCTAGATACCACTGTGCTTCAAGCGCTGCCCTACAGCCGCTGCCAGCTGCTGTTACGGCTTGTTTATAGACTGTATCCATTACATCACCAGCAGCAAAGACACCAGGTATATTCGTTTTAACACCATCAGTTATAATGTATCCTGATTCATCAAGTTCAAGCTGGTTAGCAAATAAATCAGTATTGGGATGATGTCCAATGGCAATAAAAACACCATCAGCTTCTAACTTAGTCTTTTCATTGGTTTTAATGTTTTTAACTAAAAGTCCGTTGACTGAACCAGATTCAACATCATAAATTTCTTCAACTACACTATTTAAAATAAAATCAATTTTAGGATTATTTTTAGCTCGCTCAACCATAATAGCTGAAGCGCGGAAATTTTCACGGCGATGAATTAAGGTAACCGACTTGGCAAATCTTGTTAAAAACACTGCTTCTTCTAAAGCGGTATCACCACCACCAACTACATATACTTTAAGGTCTTTAAAGAAGAAACCATCGCAAGTTGCACAAGCTGAAACACCATGACCCATTAACTTAGATTCCGATTCAATCCCTAATAATTTAGCACTAGCCCCAGTGCAAATTAACAAACTATCGGTTATAATTTCTTCACTAGAAGTTTTAACGACAAAAGGTCGTTTTTTTAAATCAACCATTTGGGCATTGTCATATATAAACTGAGTACCAAAGCGCTCAGCTTGTTTATGCATTGCTTCCATAAGATCAGGACCTTGAATGCCTTCAGGAAAACCAGGAAAATTTTCTACATCAGTTGTTATCGTTAACTGACCACCAGCTTGAAGTCCTTGAATAACCAATGGCTCAAGATTGGCACGGCCAGCATAAACTGCTGCTGTTAAGCCACTAGCTCCTGAGCCTAAAATAGTGATTTTTTTTCTTATCATGATGTTTCAATCCTTAAAATTACTTATACAGTACAATATTGAAGCTTTATCTTGAAATTAATAGATATAAAGCATTTCTCTAAACTTTGGCATTGGCCAAAGTGAATCATCAACAAATAACTCTAATTGATCCGCAAATTTGCGAACTTCTTTCATTGCGGCCAAGACTTCCTGTTCATAGTACTGAGCTTCATTAAGCAATTCATGATTTTCGCCACCACTTTTAATTAAAGTTTCTAAAACTTCAATTGAACGATAGAAATCATTTATTTTACTAGATAATTCTCGTAAAATTTCTTCTTGGGCAGTCTGCATAATATTGGGCATGGCTATTTTACTGGTTGCTATCGTTTGAGCTAGTCGTGCCTGATATTCTAAGCAAGGAGGTAGTATAACGGTTTGGGCTAGATTTGCTGTAAGTGAGGCTTCAATTGCAATGGTTTTTATATAGTTTTCCAGCATTATTATATAACGACTATTTAATTCAGCCTCGGTTAAAACTCCATGACTGGAAAATAATTCAACCGATTCTTTGGCCATTAAACTGGGCAATGATTCCACCGTATTTTTATAATTTGGCAGACCGCGTTTAGCTGCTTCCTCATGCCATTCCTTACTGTAATTATCACCATTAAAAATAATTTTCTGATGTTCTTTTAACGTTTTTTGTAAAACGGTGGCAATACTGTCATTAAGATCCTGACCTTTCTTTAAATGGGCTTCAATATCATTAGCAATGATTTTCATCGCTTCAGCAACAATTACATTGGTTACTGTATTGGGAAAAGCTATTGACTGACTGGAGCCAACTGCCCGAAATTCGAATTTATTACCGGTAAAAGCAAAAGGTGAAGTACGGTTGCGGTCGGAATCATGACGGGGTAAATTAGGTAGAAGTGATACCCCAATTTCAATTGGTAATCCATGATTACCTTTAACCTCTTTTTTACCTGATACCAGACTTTCAATAATCTGGCTCAATTTATCACCCAGATAAATACTCATAATAGCTGGTGGCGCTTCATTAGCACCTAAACGATGATCGTTACCAGCTGAGGCTACGCTAGCCCTGAGTAAATTGCCATATTTACTTACCGCTAAAATGACGCAGGTGAGCATTACTAAAAATTGCGAATTTTCGGATGGCGTTGAACCTGGATCGAGCAGATTATTACCTAGATCATCAGCCAACGACCAGTTGTTATGCTTACCACTGCCATTTACACCACTAAACGGTTTTTCATGTAAGAGGCAACGTAAACCATGTTTTTGGGCAGTTTTGCGAAATACTTCCATTAACAGCATATTATGATCACAGGCAATATTACTGGTTTCAAAAACTGGAGCTACTTCAAATTGAGCTGGGGCTACTTCATTATGTCGGGTTTTAACGGGAACACCTAATTTATAAAGTTCATACTCACTGTCAATCATAAAAGCTAAAACACGTTCTTTAATCGATCCCCAGTAATGATCTTCCATTTCCTGACCTTTAGGTGGTTTGGCACCAAACAAGGCTCGACCGGAATTAATCAAGTCTGGCCGGGAAAGATAATAAGCTTCATCAATAAGAAAGTATTCTTGTTCGGGTCCAACGGTTGAAATAATTCGAGATGGCGCTGTATTACCAAGCAAGTTTAATAACCTTAAGGCGGCTCTATTTAAAGCATCCATAGAACGTAGTAATGGTGTCTTTTTGTCTAAGGCATGTCCGCTAAACGAACAAAAAATCGAGGGAATACATAAGGTTTTTCCATTTACACTTTCCATAATAAATGCTGGACTGGTTGGGTCCCAACCGGTATATCCACGAGCTTCAAAAGTAGATCTTATACCGCCAGAGGGAAAGCTTGATGCATCTGGTTCGCCTAACAATAGATTCTGTCCGGAAAATTCAATGATAGCACCACTATCGTTAGCCGAAACCAAAAACGAATCATGCTTTTCGGCACTAAGACCAGTCATCGGTAAAAACCAATGACAAAAATGGGTTGCCCCTTTAGAGATCGCCCAGTCTTTCATGGCATTAGCAACTACATCGGCAATACTGGGGTCTAATCGTTCGCCTCTATCCAGCGATTGAACCAATGATTTATAAACTGGTTTAGGCAATAAAGTAGACATGACTTGACGATTAAAAACATTAATGCCAAAAATATCGCCAATTTTAAAATCATTAGACATATTGGTATTTACATAATTGCTACGATTCATAATTTGCTGACTTGCCTTTTTGCGGGATTGATTACGATTCGGATTAAAATTAACCGAAGACATAAAATTGGGTTTTGATTCTGAATATGTTGTATTTGTCATAATTTTACCTTCCTATACCTATAGCTTTTAGAATTAAGCGTTTCTTCCTTTGTCCATCAAATTCTGCATAAAAAATTTGTTCCCAAGGGCCCAAATCTAATTTGCCATTTGTAATGGGTACAGTTACCTGGTGATTAATTAACATTCTTTTCAAATGAGCATCACCATTATCTTCACCAGTTTGATGATGTTTATAATTTATATTAGCCGGAGCTAATTTTTCCAGCCATTCCTGAATATCAGCAATTAACCCGTTTTCATTATCATTGACATAAACTCCAGCCGTTATATGCATGGCTGAAATTAAGACAAGGCCTTCCACAATTTTACTGGTATCGACAAAACTAGCTACCTCATCAGTAATTCGAATAAATTCCTGACGTTTACTGGTGTTAAACCAGAGATATTTAGTCTGAGCTAACATTGCTTGCATTGTCAAATTAAACCGCAAAATTGTAAACTGGTTAATTCTTAATTATAATCCACTTGACAGAATTTTATTCAATATATTAATCTACTGGTTTACTATTTTGGGAAATTTGTTTTAAACTTGCCTTGGCCGCAATCGAGTCAGGCTCTAGTTGCAAAACCTTTAAAAGGGCGATTCGTGCTTCATTAATTTTTCCTGAAGAAATTAAAATGCGACCTTTATGAATCCACAAACCAGGACTATTTGGACTTAATTTAATAGCTTCATCGATTGAATCTAAAGCTGCGCTATAATCTTTACAAGCCTCAGAAAGCCAGGCACGGTCAACATATAAGGCAGTAACATTAGGCGCACTTTTGCTAGCTTCTTTAATTTGCTCATAAGCCTTATGGATATCTCCCATACTTTCGAGCATATAGGCAAAATCAGCTCTTAACGAAGAATCCTGCGGATTAGCCGTAAGGCAGATATTATAGTATTTTTCGGCTAAATCATAATTGTTCAAATTAGCATAAGCAAAAGCTAGTAGTCTTTTGGCTTTAAGACTATTAGGACTGTGGACTAAGTACATTTGGGTAAATTTAATAACATCCTGCCAATTGCTTTTATGCATTGCCGATACTGCTAACTGTAAATATAACTGTTTAAGCTTGGTGGTTAATTCATTGATTTCAGCTGGTAAATAATCAGTTGACTTGGCCAGTCCCATGACAATTAAGAATTCACTAAAAGCATGGGCAAATTCACCATTAAACAATAAACTGCTTAAATAGTAACGCTGATAAATTGATTCGCGAGGCGCTAAGGCCGTAATTAGTTCAAATTCAAGACTGGCCACTTTAAACTGGTAATGATTAAAATTATCTATCCCTAATTTTATAAATTGGGGGAGGCTTGTTGTCAACTGATTTATTGACAACTCTTCTGAATTTACTGTATTTAGGGTTAATAAACAAATACAGAGTACTAAAAAATATTTCTTTAATAAATCAAACACATTATGCTACATATTTCTTCATAACCAATGCCGTATTATGACCACCAAAGCCAAGTGCTTCAACTAAAGCATGTTCAACTTTTGCTTCGCGATATACATTAGGAACATAATCAAGATCGCATTTTGGATCAGGTTTTTCATAATTGATAGTTGGATGAATTTTTTGATGGGTAATCGATAAAGCCGTAGCTGCTGCGCCAATAACGCCAGCGGCTCCAAGCAAATGTCCAACCATCGATTTAGTACTTGATACGGCTAATTTGTAAGCATGATCCCCAAAGACATTTTTGATTGCAAGGGTTTCAACTTCGTCATTAAGCGTAGTTGATGTTCCATGAGCATTGATATAATCAATTTGACTAGGCGCCAAATTAGCATCACGCAGGGCTTCACGAATTGCCCGTGATGCTCCATCGCCAGTTCCATCTGGAGCTACGATATGCGTTGCATCACAACTAGCGCCACCGCCAATGATTTCTGCGTATATCTGAGCATTGCGCCTTAAAGCATGTTCTAATTCTTCCAGAATTAAAATTACTGATCCTTCCCCCATAACAAATCCATCTCGATCAGCATTAAACGGACGGCTAGCTTTTTCAGGGGTATCATTGCGTTTGGATAAAGCCATCATATTACTGAATGAAGCTAAACTAAAAGGATTAATGCAAGCTTCAGCTCCACCTGATATCATTACATCAGCACGATTGTTTTTAATATACATAAAAGCATCAAACAATGAGTCGAGACCACTAGCACAAGCCGTAGCATCACTTTTAGCTCTTCCTTTCGCGCCATATTCAATGGCAACTTGACCTGATGGTGCATTAGGCATTAATCTTATAATCGACCGTAAACCGATTTTTTTGGGACCACCTTCCATTAATTTAATGTGATCGGCCGTAGTCGTTATTAGACCGCCAACTCCTGTACCAATGAATGTTCCAACTCTTTCGGCTACCGTTTTACGGATGTCGAGTTTGGCGTCTTCAATCGCCAAGCGACTTGCTACCATGGAAAAAAGGGTCACTTTATCCATTTCTTTCAGCATTGATCCAACTTTACGTTTATCAGGATAGAAATAATTAATATCAAAGTCTTTGACTTCAGCAGCAATTTTAACTTCCAAACCAATTTCATCAGGATCAAAGTGATTAATTCGGGCAACCCCACTTTTACCAGCTAATAGTGATTTCCAAAAGTCTTCTTTACCTATGCCTACTGGGCTTACTACACCCATGCCGGTAACTACAACTCGTCTTGTATTCATTATAATTTCAATGGCCTCTTATTAATTACTAACTTAAAAATCTCAGCAAAGATATAAGAATGTATATATTAACGATCTTTAAATTAGGCGTGTATTAACTTAATCTTACAAAAAGTAACTTTATTGAGGACTGATATATGTATCAATCATAAGTATTTTCTTAGTCCCCCTAGTAAACACTTAATTTAAGCTTTATAAACTGACATAGACCTTGCAAAAAACTTCTTTAATTGTAATAAAAATTAACCTTTTTGCCGGAAAACAATAATAAAGAATAAAGTTAAATTTAATTTTATGGTTGTAAAAATGGTATTAAAGAAAATTTACTGAAACTTAAATAAAGTCAAATTTAAGTTGAATGACTTTTGTCGTTAAAGGGCTAGACCTTATAGGTGTTTCTAATAAAGCAATCGATAAATTATTATTTGTATTAAATAAATTAACTTCCTTATGATCATTAACCCCTTTCTTAGCAAAAGTTTGTTTTACATTTTTTACAAAAGCTTGTTCAAGCATTTTTTCAACGGCTTTATAATCTGGTTCATATCTTTTTACTAAAGCCCAGAATTTTTTATTATGACTTGGCTCAAGGACATGGGCTAATTCATGAATAACCAAATAGCGTCGACCACGTTCGGGTACATTTTCAATGGCATAACGGGAATAAGTGATAATTTTCGATTTTAAATTAATCTGTGCCAGCCTGGTTCTTTTAGCCTGACCAATACGCACACCATTAAAAGCAACATTAAAAGTAGCTTCATTAATTTTTTTTGTATAGGATATCATAAAACTTTCATATAGTTTCAGGATATCCAAATTGTTTACAGCCATTATTTATATAATTAGGGTTGAGTTGGATTTGGTATATACAAAAGAGATAGAAGATTTTGCAAAAGTATTATTGATTATAATTATAGTATTATCATTAATATTATTAGTTATTTAGTGAAATTTTTTTTATATTTATTTATTCATTTAGGTTATTTTCTTGAGTTATTTAACAAATTTATCATTTATTCTTGGTGGTGCCCGCTCCGGTAAATCTGAAGCTGCTGAAGAATTAGCCACTGCCCTTAATCAGCCAATTTATTATTTGGCGACAATGAATTCGCAAGCAGTTGATGAAGAAACGCGTGAACGCATTTGCCGCCATG
>JAKAZS010000078.1 GCA_021815785.1 bacterium | reverse complement strand
TGGTGAGCAGTAAACGTATCGTTAGAATTAGCTAAAGCTGGTAACGGTTCAGGAGTTTGGTCTAAGATAACCGTATCGTTAGAATTAGCTAAAGCTGGTAACGGTTCAGGAGTTTGGTGAGCAGTAAACGTATCGTTAGAATTAGCTAAAGCTGGTAACGGTTCAGGAGTTTGGTCTAAGATAACCGTATCGTTAGAATTAGCTAAAGCTGATAACGGTTCAGGAGTTTGGTGAGCAGTAAACGTATCGTTAGAATTAGCTAAAGCTGATAACGGTTCAGGAGTTTGGTGAGCAGTAAACGTATCGTTAGAATTAGCTAAAGCTGATAACGGTTCAGGAGTTTGGTCTAAGGTAAACGTATCGTTAGCAGGAGATACAGTCTGGGTAAAACTAGAGTTTTTCGAATTAAGCATAAATTCTGAATCAAAATTAGTATCATTAAGAATATCAGAATCTAAAAGTTGCCCTGATTTGAGTGAGTTGATTAAATTGTTGGCTTCATTGGGGTCAGCCAAAGGAAGAACAGAATTGAAATCTTTGGGGTTGAAGGACTTGACGGTCGGGTCATTTAGACTCATACTCAGATTACTGTTGGTTGAAGATATAACTGTATCGATTTCCTGAATAATTGAATTCGGGCTAGCAATGAATTCCTGTTTAACACTTTCAGGAACCGTATAGTTATTTGTATTGTAAGAATCCTGACTCTTACTTGAAAGAGGATTTTCCGTTGTACTAGTTTTTGGATTTTTATCTTTGTTGATTAGAGAACTTGAATTTATTCGGTTAGATTTTAGTCGTTCGAATCTGGAGGCTAGTGAATTAGTCTTTTCTGCAGATCCGTCACTATCAGTTTTATTAAGATCCAGTTCTTGATATTGAATTGGTGGATTCGCTAAATTATTGATACTGGTATCTGTATTATTAGCATAATCAATAGGTTCTGAATTGTCAGGTTGATAATTGCTTGGATTTTGGGTAATGACGACATTGCTGTTTAAAACTTGATTATTTGGGGCAGAATAATCTTCTTGAGTTTGATTTGAAACGACATTTTCGCTAGATGGTGGTGTTTCTGATTTGACTGAACTTGGCTGATTCGTTTTTTCGACAGTACCTTGGTTTGGACTAAACAAATTATTTCGTTTATTAAACCAGTTATTAACGCAGTCAATTAAAACTTTATCAAAGTCTGGAGAATAAGGCGATGGTAAAAATATAATAGAGCCACCATTATTACCAGCGACTAAATATGCTGAAATACATTTTTGTGAACCTGCTACAGCCAGGCAATTATAACCTTCAGTAAGAAAATTTTCGCGAATTATCGTATTCCATTCTAGACCTTGTTGTTGAAAATATTTAACAAAGTCACTTTGCATCCCTTCGTCAGTTATATCAATATTGCGACCGTGAGAAATTGCACTCATGTGCCTTGCAGTGGTTTCTGGGGATTCAGTTTCGGACTCATCTTGAGAACCCATGTCTGGAGCCAGAACATTTAACCAGACATAATTATCAAGGTTTCGGCTTGGGCTTTGAACTATAAAAGGCCTGCATAAATAATAGATTAATAGGCCACCTTTTTTTAAAAATTCAATTAGTTCGAATATCCTTTTGCCTAGTTGTTTGGTTATGTCCGTTAAAATTACATCTGAGCTTAAATTAAAATTAGTTAGTCCTTGGGAGCTAGCCAGATTAATTTGTTCAATAAGTTCAGAATCATTTGATTCAAATAAGTGAATGATGGACAAAGGGTTGATAATCATAACGTCATAGCTGTCAAGCGGATTTGCGCTACCCTCTTTAAGACAACCGTTGGTACCGTAGCCAGGAGAGTGAATTCGTAGAATTCGATCTTCTTGGATATTGCTCATTTTTGACATCCTGATATTAGGCTTAGTAATTTTATTTGCATAGGAATAGTTTAATTTAATTGTTTTAAAATTAATTCAATTATTTAGATATTCGAATAAGATTTAATTTCTAAATAATAATTTGATTTGTAGTTAACGTCTTGATTAATAGAGACACAGTAATTTATTCTAAATCTGTATCAATACTGAAAGAGGATTGGCTAAAGGGTTTATTTACACCATGTTCAATGGCGTTTTTTGTACCATAGAAAAGGCCTTCGCCACAGCCAGCTAAAATTCCTCCAGTTACACCTGGAACGGCACCAAATAGTATTGAAGGTACACATTCCTTACCACCAATTTTATCAGCGCAACTTTGCGTAAACTCAGAACTTTTATCGCAGCTATAACGAATCATCGCAATAGGTATACCAATAGTAAGTCCCGTTGCTACCGCAATCGTTTTTACGGGGAACAATAAGGTGTTTTTCCCCATTTCTTTCAAGGTATCAGCGTAACTAGGCTGGGTCAAAAGTATTGTTATTATTATGGTGGCGAAATACTTATAACTTCTTAACATTAAAAAATTACCTCCAGAAAAATTTAAATTTATTTTGTCAAAATAATTATAGACAATTTTTTTAAATTTTAAACTCAATTTTTACACCTTAAGAAAATTAATCTTACCTTAAATGGATTAATTTTTTAGGTTTGAAGTAATGTTAATTTTTAGCGCTGTATTTTCGCCAACATTATAATTTAGGTTAATTTAAGTATTTGCTTAGAACTTTACTGGATTACTTGTCAGGTGTTTTGTTAAATTTTGCATTATTTTTTTTACTTTGGCTTATAAATTGATATTAAGTTATATACTATCAGTTAGTTATCTGGGTTTTAAAGTTATGGCTTATTATCGAAAAAGTTTTGGTTTAAGAAATGAAATTCAAGATAGTTTAAACAACTTGTATGAATCAGAGTTTATTAATAATTTACGCTTAAATGGTGGTAAGTATCAGGTTGGTAATTTAACTTTTCACCTTGCCAAGGTTTTTGGCTTTTGCTGGGGTGTTGATCGAGCAATTTCAATGGCTTTTGAATGTGCTAAATATTTTCAGGGCAAACAAATCTGGATTACTAATGAAATTATTCATAATCCTTTGGTTAACAATAATTTAGTGCAAATGAATATCAAATTTATCCCTAAAAATGATGATAATGCTATTGATTTTAGTCTGATACAGAGTGAAGATGTAGTTATTTTACCGGCTTTTGGGGTAAGCCATGATGATTTGCTCAAATTAAACAGTCGGGGCTGCCAAATTGTTGATACTACCTGTCCTTGGGTTTCACGCGTTTGGCATCGTATTGAAAAATATCAAAATCAAGATTTTACGGCAATAATTCATGGTAAATATAATCATGAAGAAACCATAGCAACAGCTAGTCGTTCCTATAAATTTCTGATTGTTCAAAATTTTGATGAGGCAAAATGGGTTGCCAATTTTATGCTTAATAGCGGAGACCCTAATGAATTTCTCCAGAAGTTTAAATTTGCTTCTAGTAAAGACTTTAACCCCGAAATCGACTTGGCTAAAATAGGCATTGCCAATCAAACAACTATGTTAAAGGGTGAAACTGAATTAATTGGTAAATTATTTGAAGAAACTGTAATTAAAAAATATGGTCCACATAACATCAATGATCATTTTATGAGCCCTGGTGATACTATTTGTGATGCTACCCAGGAAAGACAAGATGCTATGTATAGCCTAATTAAGGAGCCTCTCGATATGGTTTTGGTAATTGGTGGCTTTAATTCTTCTAATACTGGGCATTTACAGGAAATTGCTGAAAGTAATGGTTTGAAATCATATCATATTGATGGTGTTGATTGTCTTATCAATCGAAAAAGCATAAAACACAAAATTGCTCATAGTGGTAAAATGATTTTAACTCATGGTTGGTTGCAAAATGGTTTGACAAATATTGGTATAACTTCTGGTGCTTCAACACCTAACCAGGTGGTGGCTTCAGTTATTAGTAAAGTTGTAGAATTGGCTACAAAAGAACAGTTGAAATTATAATGGTGGTGATTTATGCAAGCATTGGTAACTGGAGGTGCTCAACGCGTCGGACGGCAAATAGCATTAAGCTTGGCTGCTTTGGGCTATGATTTAGTAATTCATTATCATAATTCATCCGATGAAGCACTTCTTTTGCAGAAGGAAATTCAAGCTATTGGTGTTAAATGTTATATATTTAAGGCTGATTTATTTGTTGCGACGGAAGTTGAAGCGATGTTTGCTTATGCTGTTTCGCAGCTATCATCATTATCTTTAATTGTTAATAATGCTTCGATATTTGAGAAAATTTCATTTTATGATACCGACATGGAAGTTTTGGACCGAAACTTTAATATCCACCTTAAAGCCCCCTTTATTTTAACAAAGGCTTTAGGGTTGATGGATAAAAAAGCTCAAGTGATTAATATCATCGATACGGGTATTCAAGGCTACAGCCCAGATTATTTTGCCTATTTATTAAGTAAGAAAAGTTTACTGGATCTTACGAAAATGACTGCTCGAGTTTTAGGCCCTAAGCTTCGTGTTAATGCCATTGCACCTGGATCGGTTCTTGACCCTATTGATGCCTTGGGTAGTAATTATATGAATTACCGCGCCAACGAAATCCCCTTAAAATTAAAAGGTAGTGTTGATTATATTATTCAGGGCATTCGTTATTTGCTGCAAAATGAATTTGTAACAGGAGAATGTTTATTTATTGATGGTGGCGCTCATCTGTTAGCTGATTAATGGTAGCAGTTTAGGAAAATTGTAATAAATATGTTATAACGATTTTGGCTGGTTAGCAACAGTGATTACTGAATTTATCAGATATTGTCCTTATAATTGCTGGCGATTTTTTTATAGATATTTTGACTGGTCTTTATCGCCTGAATTAAATAAAAAATCTTTTTGCGTACATAAATACTGTAAGCAATATTTGCTTTTAAACCGTTTGGGCCGTCTAAAAAACCCATTCTAAATATAAAACGGTAAATAAATGTCCAAAGTGGATGTATTTGTAGATTGATCCAGTAGATCGTTTTATAATATAAATTAAAAGAAGAATGTTTCTGATAAAACTTGTCTTTGAAATACTGAGCGGAAAGTTTTGCGTATTTATCATGGTTTTGCTCAAAATCATCGAGGCAATCATAGGCATAATGTTGTAAATGACTTGAACAGGCACCAATTGTGCCAGTTATTTCAATTGATTCATGAACCGGACGATTATTAAAGCGGCCTTTGTTTTTTTTTATTAAACGAAGTTGTCGATCTGGATAAAATCCGCCAAATCTGAGAGGTTGATTGGCAATGTATAATAATCGAGGAATTGTATAGCCATCATAAATATCATTAAGGTTTTTACTTTCTAAAATATTTTTTATTTCTTTGGCTAAATTCTCGGTTACGATTTCATCTGCATCTAAGCTTAAAATTAAATCGCTAGTTGTTTTGTCAAGACAGAAATTCTTTTGAGCAGCGTATCCAAGCCAGTCTTGCGTATAGCAAATTGCACCATTTTCTTGAGCGATTTTAATTGTGTTATCGGATGAGCCAGAATCAACGACAATAATTTCATTGGCAAAAGTTTTTACACTAGCTATAGTTTTTCCAATTATACGCTCTTCGTTATAGGCAATTATGGCAACTGATAAAGTAAGCATATTACCGTTTGACAAAACGAACTACATTTTCCTTATCATCTATAATATATTCCCAGCCTTCACCAAAAACTTTTTGACCAAGAAGTGGATAATCCATATTAGATTGGCTGGCAACACTGGCGGGAACATCATAAAGCTCAATAGGGCCAATTTTAAGCTGACTAATTTTAACATCATAAGTTTTGGTATTACCACCAATACCTGATGACATACTGACGGAACCATTTGGATCAATATCAATATGGCACATTTTAGCTTGTTTCATTGAAAAACTAATATTTGAAGCTCCTGTATCAAAATACATTGGAATTATCATTCCATTAATATTAACGTTGACGATTATATTGTTTCCTCGGCGCTTAAAGGGGACGGCATAGCCAAGTGAATATTTTATTCCTTGTTTCGTTAGTTTAATACAATTTGAACTATTATCAACGCTTACCTGATAGCCTTTCCAAAAATTCTGTCCTAAAAGTGGTCCGGGCAGGGATGGAGAATCTATAACAGCAATTGGAAAATTATGCCTTTCCATATTACCTACTTTTAAGTTGGTTTTCATTGTCCAGGTTGCTAGATTGACTTGAGTTCCGACTCCACTTACTTGTATGCCATTAGGTGGTCCAGATGGTGGTGTTACACCAATTCGTTCAAGTTGGGTTCGACTGATACAGCAGCACTCGGCTCCCGAGTCAAAAATAAAATTAATGGCATGATTATTCACCATGGCATTAATGTAGAGTAAATTGTTAGGAGCTTTTTCAAAAGCTATTTTGACTTCGTTAGGGGTATTGTCACTAGGATCAGCTGCCAGGCTACGAATATCATTGCTGGGAATTTGTTGCATATTGTTTTTATTGTTTTGCGAGGTCATAGCTGAATTCGGAGCACAACTCATGGCTGTTGAGTTTTTTGCGTAATTAGTTGTGTAATTGGTTACCCGATTAGCCGTTTGATTGTTTTGACTATTTGAAGCCTTACCATTTTTTATACTATTAATAAATTCGGGTGTTAATTTGCCGCTAGCCTTTAATTCTTTGACCTGTTTACCTAAGGTAAGCATTGCTTGTTTGGCTAATTTGCCTTGTGGTTCATTAGGAGCTAGCATCGCTAGTCTTATGTAGGTAGTGGCGGCATTTTTATATTCTTTATTTTGCTGATAGGCTAAGGCTAGATAATACATGGCATTGTAATTAGATTGATTAAGCATTAATGCACTTTTGAAATATTGAATAGCATTGGTAAAATTACTGGTGTTATAGGCTTTTACTCCATAGCTATAATAGTCATTTGAACTGTTCGGTTTTTTTGTATTATTGTTTGAGTTAGGATTTGCTTGGGTGATGTTTAAGCAAAGCGTAAACATTACCAATAGTACCCCAAGTAATGTTTTTGTTGATTTAGTAATAAGCAAATTATTAAGCATGATTCAGTTACCTTTTCCTCTTATTTGATATTTATTATGCTTAGTTTTGAATTACTAATGATGCGATTAGATTTTTTTGCATTTCGTTGGTTTCTAGCGTTAATTCAAGAACTTTAGCATCGCGGTAGAATTTTTCAAGGATACAGTCTTTGACAATTCCTTTTGAACCTGATATTTGAATTGCTTCAGCACTAAAGCATCGAGCGACTAGACTTGCATGGGATTTGGCCATAGCTGCATATAATCTAGCTTCGGGATGGTTAGTTTGAATTGACCAGGCTGCTCTATAGGTAAGTAATTTGGCTGAGGCTAAATTAATTTCAATATCAGCTATTTTAAATTGAATGGCCTGAAAAGTACTAATTTTCTTGCCGAATTGGGAGCGTTCACGAGCAAAGAGAATAGCTTCATTAATCGCACTTTCAAGCAGTCCAATACAACATGCTGCGATCAGAACTTTGCCAGTATCAAAGATGAAATTAATTAATTCATTGCTGTTGTTTAAATCTTTAGCGTTAAATATATTTTCGTTAATTATTTCATGACTGTTAAAAGTAATATCGCAGGTTATGGCTTTATCTAGACCTAGTTTTAGAATTGGTTGAGATGTTTCGATACTTTGATCGTGGTGATTATTTTCAATAAGTATGAGAGTGTTATTTTTAGCTAATACTAAAATTAAATCTGTTAGATTACCATTAACTACCCAGGTTTTATGTCCAGATAATTTATTGCCGATACAGGAAGTTTGCATGGCTGATAGATCACTGCCTGCTTGGATTTCATGAAATGCATAACTGGCAATAATTTCACCTGAATATAATTTATTCAGATATTTTTCTTTGACTGTTTTATTGCCAAATTTGTTAATAAATTCAATAACCATTAGGTGGGATGCTAAACTATAAGCTAAACCAGGATCCTGATTGGCAATGCCTTCAATTAAAAGAACCTTTTGAATGAAGGCATCATTGGTGTCACAATTGTCCGTAAGCAAATTGGCTCTATTTAGATCTTTTACAAGCATTGCTATTGATTGAGAATCACTTGGACATTCAGTTAAGAAAGTTTTGATAAAATTTAAACATTTTTCTTGCAAACTTATCTGTGCAGCATTTAAAAATGTATTCATAAGTATTATCCCCTTGGCAAATAATTTAAATATCTATCATTTAATATACACTAAGCTTAAAGATTAAATCTTAAATATTTATGAAAAATCCTAATTTTATGTAGGTTCGGCTTAAATTACATCGCCACTTGATGTGGTTAAGGCTTTTAATTCGCCAAGTTTTTTAAAGCAAACTTCAATAACTCGGCCTGTGATGTTATCAGCATCATCGAATTCATTAAGCCAGAAGCGCAGACGAACGTTAATGTGATCGATGTTGACAACTTCGATTGAAGCTTCTGGCTTTGGTTCTTCTTGAACGCCTTTAATGCTTATGGCCGCTTCTTCTAGAGCTGGGATAATATGATTAAGTTCAGCATGTAAGCTTATGGGAAAATTAATTGTTTTAGCATGATTAGTTGAAGGCATATTAAAATTTACCAATGTACTAGACGTAAATTGTTCATTGGGAATTACCACGTAATTAAAGTCCAGATTACGTATTTTTGTAATCCGCCAACCAATTTCCACTACCTGGCCAATATGATTATGGCCACCAGAACCATTAAACATGATCCAGTCGCCAATTTTAAAAGGTTTAGATAAGCTAATGGTAAGACCAGCAAATAAATTGCGAAAGGTGTCTTGCAAGGATAAGCCAACGATAGCAGTAAATACTGTAGAAGTTGCTAAAAGTGGCCAGACGTTTATACCTAAGAGCCAGTCCATAAAAAGTAATGAAAATACTAAATATAATGCTCCTAATAGAATAAAACTAATTACATTAGGGAGTATTGTACCTTTATGTATTGGTAGGTACCAGCCAAAGAAAAACTCATTAAAAATCTGTATAAAAAAGTGCACAAGCATAATGGCTAAACTAAAGTCAATTAAATTTTCAAACATAACACCAATTTTGCCCGGAATAAGATCGGTAAATGGTGTTATTGCAATTAAAATAATAAGTAATCGTAGCGGTAAAATTACTTTTGTGATGATTTTATGCTTTAGTTCGGGTTCTTTGATGAAAAAGCGAATTTTCCAAAAGACAAATTTTAAGATTTTTTTGGAATTAAGGAAGACGAATAACCAAATCCAAATAAACCAAAAAGCTACAGAATGCTCACTTTTACAAGTAGCAAATATTATAAAGTCCTTTAAAACTTGAACAAGATTTTGCATAATATGTTTATTTTACATTATTATTGTGATGTTTATTGAAGAAATTAGGTTATTATTAATGTAAAGATTGACTTGGAACAATAATAAATTTTACAAGTTAAGCTAATTTGTTATGGTTATACGTTAAAATCCTTATTATGTTTAATACTACTGTTAGTTAATTGGATCTAAATAAAAAATTAATGAATATTAATTTCTTCTCAAAAATATCGAATAAATTACAATCTTTATCTTTGCTCAAAGATGGTTCAAATTTAAGTGTTAATGCATTTGATCTTGAGCATTGGTTATTTTACCATAATTTGGCTGGGTCTTTTGATGATTTAAAACAGCGTAAGTTTAAAGACCTTAAACAGGATATTTTTGATGCTTTTCAGTTCGAAAGCTCTTTAACTCTGGCTTTAGCCTTGAAAATTCCGCCGTTGCATTTTCAAAATGCTTTAAACTTAATCTTTATTGAAGTGGTTCAAAAATTCCCTCATTTTAAAAAGCTGCTTTTACCGAATTCTTCTGAGCAGAATTATGAAAATTCTTTATTTAATAATGATGATTGGCAAGTTAGAGCTAATCTTGCCAATATCATTACATCTTTAAAGATTGTCGAAGCCACACCATTTATTGAACAATGTTTAAATGCAGCCAACGACAAATTAGAACCCGATTTTTTATATTTGGCAATTGCACTAGCGCAATTGTCGCCAGGCAATGCCTTGAAACTATTACCCCGATTTTTAATGGTTGAGGAATTTTGGATTCGTATTGATTCGGCTTATGCCTTAAGTGGTATCAATAATTCACGTGATCTTGTTTTGCGTGGACTTTTAATTGATTCTTCTGCTAATGATTATTTAAGTATAATTATTGCTAATAATTTTGATATTAAAGAATTGATTCTATCGGAAAATCAATTTTTATTTGACTGTGCCTGTGAAATAATTTACCAATATTGTCAGTTGCAAAAAACTGAATCAAAGTTGAATTTTAGTAATAAAGAAATTGATTTGATTGAATTAAATGATTATTTACTAAAGAATATTCAAAACAATATTTCAACTATTTCACTATGGAGTTTATTTGAGCTGAATGAATTTAATAATAAAAGTTACGATATTTACAAATATATTGACCATGAAAAATTAATTATTTTGATTAATGAATGTCTGCATGATACGTTAATTTCTAATTTTGAGCTTTCGGAAAATATTAATCTATTACCAAATTATTTAAAAATTAAACGCGCAATTAATTTAATTAAGAAATTGAAATTAGCTGAATTTAAGGATAGCCTAATAAAAATGCTTGATCTTAAGAACATATTTTGCGGTGATATTATTGAAGCTTTGGCTCAATTGGATGAACAGTTGGCTTTAATTAACTTCGCTAACATAATTATTGATAAAAAAAATCGGTTTAATGATATAAAATTAAAAAGTGATATTGTTGAAAATAATACTAACTTCTACAATGTCTACAGTATATTAATTGAAAATCTTAAAAATTCCAGTCACAATTCTGTTTTTTCATTCTTTCTAGTTTGTTTTAATGATTATTCTCCAAGTATAAGAATGTTAGTTCTTGATTCTATAATAAATTTTGTTCAAAATAATAATTTAATTGAAGACCCTCAATTTCTGAATTTACTCAAATTGTCACTTAACGATCCAGCCTACCAGGTTTGTAAACTGGCCGTTAAAGCCAGTGGTGATTTTAAGCTTAAGCAATATTGTGACTTGGTTATTAACCATTTGAAATCACCTGAACGTTCATTAAGAGATGAAGCCTATTTAAGCTTAAGCAAGCTTACTTCAGTTATGGGTAAGGATGAAATTATTAATAAAGTTAATGCTAAATTGATTTTTGAATTTAACTTTACTAATAGAGCCTGGTTTAACAATGCATTGCTTAAAATTACGGAAAAATAATTGTGAGTTGTATGAGGTTAAATAAATTTTTATGAAAAAAGTTTTATTACGCTTATCAGCTAAAGCCTTGGCTATTTATTTCCTATTCCCGAAAATTCATCATATTGTGGTACATGGAGATTTCTTTACGGCTTTAATTTTAGCCTTGCTATTTACAATTATGCTTTGGGTTGTTGAAATGGTCATTGTATTAGTCTCGACTTTGATAACTTTATATACTTTAGGTCTGGCTTTGCTAGTTTTGATTCCGCTATGGTTAGTCGGGTTTTGGTTAGTACCAGTTATAGCGTTGAAACTTGTGAGTGATTTTTTTCCTGAATATATTCAAATTACTGGTTGGACTCCGGCTATAATGGGTGGATTATTAATGCTGTTGATTAGTTTAATGACCGGATCTGTTTCGGTTATAACAAGTGGTATTAAACGATCGAAATAAAGGATATTTTTAATGATTGATAAGGTAAGCTATCAAGATTGGTTAAATGTATTTTTGAAAATTCATCAAATTCCAGTAGTACGTAAAGTTTGGGGTTTAGTGGTAATTGTCACTATTTATAGTTTTTTAGTCGACTGGTTTGAAACTGCTAATCTCAATACTACTTATATTTTAAGAGCTAGTTCTACCTTATATGGAAGCTTGATTATGGGTTTATTATTGGTTTTTCGGACAAATTCTGCCTATGATAGATGGTGGGAAGGTCGAAAGCTTTGGGGTCAGTTAGTTAATGAGGTTAGAATTTTAAGTTTAAATTTAGTATCTTTTATTGATATGGATTTAAAATTGAGACACGAATTTTTTCATTTATTTAATGGTTTCGCTTTGGCGCTTAAAGAGCATTTGCGCGAGGGTATAAATCTTAAAGAAATTCCTGGTTTTGAAGATAGATTGGATTCGCCTGTAAATACGCCATTGTATTTTATTGATTGCATCAGGGACAAAATTTATACTTTGGAAAATAAAGCCATATTTCGAGATGGCCAATCAATAATTTTTGATAATCATTTGTCGGCATTGACAAATATCTTGGGATCCTGTGAGCGGATCAGAAATACACCTATAGCGCCATCCTATCGTGCGCTATTGCGCCATGGCATTGCTTTAAATCTATTAGGATTGCCTTGGTATTTATCGCCCAGTTTTCATATTTGGAGTTTACCGATTGTAATAGTTTCCAGTTATTTTATGTTAGGTATTGAGCTGGTGGCTGAAGATGTCGAACAGCCATTTACCCGCAGTGGTGATAGTTTACCTTTAGATGATATTTGTAAGGTCATTAATTCTTCGTTAACCCAAACTTTAAAAATTTAGATTTAATTTTTTTATTTATTGTTTATACTGGTATTATTTAATTGATTGTTATTTAAATTATTGTATTCAGCGATAGGCATAAAGGCAATACCACCGCGTGGTTTAAATTTGCCCTCTACCCTTAGGTAGACAGGTTTTAATAAGGTTATTAAATCATTAGCAATTCTGTTAACACAGGCTTCATGAAATTCAGCAAATTGTCGAAATGCACCAAGGTATAATTTTAGCGATTTGCTTTCAATACATTTTTTATCGGGAATATAAGTAATTAGAATTAGTGCAAAATCTGGCGATCCGGTTATCGGGCAAAGGCAAGTAAATTCTGGTGCTTCAATGACAATAGTGCCATTAACATTATTTAGATTACTGTTACGATTAGCAAACGGATTGTCAAAATATTCTAATATTTCGGGCATGGGGTTGTTATAGGTATTTATTATGGGACTGCCTAATGACTTTAAATTATGTTCCATGTTTTCTCTCCTTATGATTTGTATAAAAGTTAGCTTGATTGCTTTTTATAATTATTGAAATGAGGTTAGGCCACACACCCAAATTTGTCAATTGCTGGATCTAGCGGTTTGTTATTCAATCCCGGCATATTTATGCATTTGCAGTGATAATTTATAACCAAAGTCCAGACAAGTTTTTACGCAGGCTTGAAGATTTAATTTGTTTTTGTTTTCATCTAATACATCCATTGGTAAAACATATATTTTTCCCTTGTCAAAATCGTGATTTGGTCGGGCAATGTTTGCTTGAATCTGCATATTTTGACTATTATAGTTGGGGAGTCCATCAATTGGATCAATAAAATTAGCATCTAAGACATATTTATAATAATTAATATATGGCAATAGTTCTTTATTTAAATTGGCTGTTTTTGGACTGCATACAATAACTAGTTTTTTGCTAAAAGATAATGGAATAAATAATGTTCCATTAGTTTCAATTTGAACGGTATATTCAAGAGCCAATAATTTGTCTACTAAATTACTGATATTTTGGCGAAATGGTTCGCCACCAGTAATTACGATTAATTTTGTTTTGGTATTACCTAAGTTACCTAGGTGATTTATAATCTCGTTAATTGAAAAATGATGGTTGAAATCTTCAAAACTGGTATCACAAAAGTCGCATTTAAGATTACAGCCTGATAAACGAATAAAAATTGATGGATAGCCATTATAGGGACCTTCTCCTTGAATTGTGTAAAAAATTTTTTCCAGCCACAGTTTTTCGCTATTACCTAAGTCCTGATTTCGAATAAGATTTTTTCCGCGCATTACAATCACACTTTTTAAATA
>JAKAZS010000077.1 GCA_021815785.1 bacterium | reverse complement strand
TTCTAAAATTAAGCTTAAAGTCAACGCCACTAAGGCGTTAATACGTTAAACCTCTTAACGAAACTTTAATTGTAGACTTAGTTTGTTAATCGCAAAACAGTTAAATTGTCAACTTGTATGGTTGTTTAAAGCGTTTAAATTTAAGGTTTATGAGGAATAATTAAGATAAAATGTTTATTTAGTAATAATTCAGTATAAGAAAATATTGCATTGGACAGGCCAAACATATGAACGATCGTAAAATTGAAACTGAACATCCACCAACTAAAAAAAGTAGTGTAAAGCTAACCAAAGAACTTTATAATATCAAAAACTCAATCCCGTCAGCCCAACCATTTAGTCCCCATGATATAGCTTTAACTGGTACAGTTGATGCCAATCAATTAGTAGAAATTGCTAACGCCAAAAATCTCTTAAAAATAACCCAAACCAATTCAATTAACCCGAATGAATTAAAAAAAATTACTGATTTAGAACTCGGGTCAAATACCCGCGCCGAATTAATGGTCACCAAGTATACTGAAAAGCAAATAAAATTAGCCGCATTAACGCAAATATTGCTAGGTGCTAGCTCCGGTGTTGATCAAAGCCAACTGGGTGATTGTTGGTTTGAAACAAGCTTAGCTAGTGTAGCGAAAAGTTACCAAGGGCAATTGTCAATTGCTAATATGATCAATAAAAACAAAGATGGTAGTTATACCGTAACCTTTCCAGGAGCCAAACAGAATCCCATAAATGTTACCGATAAAGAAATCAAAGATTATGCTTTAACTAATTCAGCTAAATGGGCTGATATCATTGAAGCAGCAATGATTAAACTAAAACCCAACGATATTAATTTGGGCGGGTTAACCCAAAATGGCATACAGCTTTTAACCGGAAAAGACAGTTTAGGTTTAATTTTAACCCCAAATGCTCATAAAACCTATTTAACAAATTTAAGTACTTTTATTAACAATACGATAAAGCTAGGTGAACCACTAGCTGCTGATGTTCAGGTAACGACAAATAATGGGACTTTTAGTCACGCTTTTGCCATTGAAGCTTATGATCCTAAAAATGATACTATTACAGTACGCAATCCCTGGGGAATAAATTTAGCAGGGAATATTGTTAATGTTGGTAAAATAAATCTCCCTGAAGTTGGACAAACAATTAACGGAGTGAGTAATCTTGGTAATGGGGTATTATCGATGCCACTTACTACCTTTAATGATAATTTTACAGCCTTATACTTTATTACCCCAAATAAAAAAAATATGCAGATTTTAAATAATATTACTGAAGCCGAAAATTAATGCTTAAAAAAATCACCAACTGCATAAGGAACAGTAAATGGTCCGGCTTGGGTATGGCCTGAAATAATTTGTTTAAAACTATTATCATCACTAAAACTTTCGCTTAAAGTTGGTATCGGTTTAAAATTAGCATGGTCTACACTAATAATCATATAAGGCTTTTGAACTATGGCAATTTTATAACCTAACGGTAAAAATTTAACTAAGTCATTAAGCTTATTTTCGGGCAATAAAATTAAATATTTATTTTTAAAACTTAAATTTTGAGTCAAGTTTTCACCATGAAAAAATGTATTAATTGGCTTGCCATAGTAAAACTGAACCGATGGTTTAAATCCTTGAAAAAAAACAGCTGGATCATTTTGTTTTTTTAAATAAATAGCCAATTGCTTTAAACTGGCCTGTTTATTATTAATATACTTATTTAAAAAAGGAGTAATTAACATTGCCTCAAAAAACACAACGCTAAAAACAGTAAGATTAAAGACTTGGTTATAATTTTGCCGCTGATAAGCTTTAATGTTTTTAAAAGTTAGATAGGCCAGGATTAAAGAAACTATAAACAATAAGAGTTTAACAAACAGAATAAGATCATTATAATAAACAACTAAAACCTGACAAACAATAGCTAACATGGCTTGAACTAAAATAAAAAGCCATAATAATACTTTAACATATTTGTTCACACCAGTAAGTCTGTTCTCAATACCAGTAACTATTAGTATAGCCAAAGGGCAAATCATTGGCAAAATATAAGTATCAAGTTTAGTTTTCGAAATACTAAAAATCAAAAATGTTGTTAAAGAAAACAATAGTAAAAAAATATTGCTTAAATATTTATGATATGGCAAATTTGGCATTTTTTTTAAGACTATAAACGGTAAACCAAAAATCCAGGGAAATAAACTATACAAAATTACCGGAATAAAATACCAGATTTTAGTTTTACTCATATTCGTTCGACCTAAAAAACGACCATAATTTTCATAGAGTAAAAAAACTTTAATAAATAATCCTTTAGTTTTTAAAGTAATTAATACAAACCAAGGTAAAACAAGAGCAAGAAAAATTAGCAGCCCTTGAATAAGGTGTAACCGTTTAAACCATTTTATTAACGTTAACTTCTTTGTCTGTAAGACACATAAAGCTAATATCAAAGGCATAACCAAGAGCACCAAAGCAGCCGGACCTTTAGTTAAACAGGCAACAGCTAAACCCAGATAAATAAATATCCAGTAAAACTTAGTTTTAAAAGTATTTATACTCAAAATAAAAGTATATAAAGCCAGATTAAGACTAACACCAAAAACAATATCAATTGGCGATAATTTAGTATTTAACACTAACATTGGTGCAGCCAATGTAATTAAAGCTGCCCACCAAGCAGCTTTTTGGGTATAAATCAATCTTACAAAAATATAAACAATGAAACTATTAACTATGGCTACTAAAGCAAACGGAATACGACCAGCCCATTCATTAATACCAAACACCTTAAAAGCTATTTCCACAAGCCAGTAACTTAACACTGGTTTAGAAAAATAAATTTGATTATTTAAAACTGGTACCAAAAACTCATTATTATTAAGCATTTCTAAACCTGAAGCGATATAATAAGATTCACCAGGATCGCTTACTGGATAGAAAAAAACGGGAATGATGTAAATCAAAACTCCTACAAGTAATATACAAACAAGCTGCCATTTAGTATCAAATCTAACTAATAAATGCTGCATAAGAATTGTCCAAACTAATATTTGAGTTTATTTATAGTACCGTTGTTTTCCTAGCATAAACTAATTTACGCAAATAAAAAGCTGGCCTAAATCGTTCGCCAAATAAATTATATAATTCTTCTAAGTACTTTAAGCAATTAGCTAAACCAATTTTTTCTGCCAATTCCAATGGGCCAATCCGCATGCCCAAACCAGTTTTTAAAGCCAAATCGATAGCATCAATACGGCATATCTTTTCTTGAATAACCAGGAAAGCTTCATTAATCATCGGTAAAAACAAACGAATATCGACTGGAACATTTGAATGTTGAGTTGGTAACGATTGATCAATTAATTGATAAATCTCATTATTAACACTTACTGGTTTTGGGTTATTTTCGCTATATAGATAAAAACCTTTACCAGTCTTCTTGCCCAAATAATTATTATTCACCATATTATTTAACAGTTGGGGAAATTCAAAACGACTGCCATATTCTTTAAAATTATAATTAGCAACCTGAATACCAATATCAGCACCATTCATATCTCGTAAAGCTAATGGACCAAGAGGCATAGCCATATCAATAGCAGCCTTATCAATTTCATCAATTTTGGCAACCTTACCCTGTAAACACCATAAAGCCTCATTCATATATCTAGTCAAAAGACGATTAACTAAAAAAGATGGGCATTCTTCAACTTTTACCGATACTTTATTGATTAAATTAGCCAATTGAATTATCGCCTGTATGGTATCATTAGAAGTTTCCATTGATGGTATAACTTCAACTAATTTCATAATATGAGCAGGGTTAAAAAAGTGCAACCCAATAACTTTATCAGGGCGTCGCGTAAAGGATCCGATCTGGGTAATCGAAAGGCTAGATGTATTTGTAGTTAGAATCGTATCTAAATTGCACCATTCGTCTAATTCCTCAAAAACTCGTTTTTTGACATTGATGGCTTCAGAAACTGCCTCAATAACAATGTCAACATCAGCAAATTCACTATAATCTGTTGCCGGAATAATTAATTTTTTCATAGACTGTGCTTTAAGGGGATCTAGGCCTTTATCAATTTTCTTTTGTAAAAATTGGTCAATATTATTTAACCCTTTTTCCAGCACTTGACTATCAGTATCTTTTAAAACAACTTTTAAGCCACTCATAATCAATGCCATAACAATCGAAGAACCCATTGTTCCAGCTCCAATTACCGCCAATTTAGTAATTTGCATTTCCTCATACCCCTAAAATAGATTTTTTGGTAATTACAATTATATATTTTTCAATTGATTATATGGTAATTATTTAAATTTAGGATAAACTAAATTTAGAATAACCTTAAGCTTTTATTATATTTAACAAAAGAAATGTCGAATTCCCAACCATCAACTAAGTATCGCAAGGCCTTAATTTTACCAGGCGGGGGCAGTAGAGGAGCTTATCAGGTAGGTGCGAGCAAAGCTTTATTAGAAGCGGGCATTGATTTTGACTATGTCTTTGGTACTAGTATTGGCGCTCTTAATGCAACAATGATTGCGCAAAATTCTCTTTTAAGGCTTACTGAATTGTGGTCAAATGTAAAAAGTAGTGACATCTTTTTATTACCTTCAGCAGCGCAAATTGGCAATGTAATTTTTGGGCACAAATTAGGCTTACTTGACACTAGTCCGCTTGAAAATCTACTCTGGAGGGAAATTGATTTACCTAAATTACAATCGAGTCCTATGAAAGCTGGCTGGTGCACTACTGACATGTGCAGCTTAGAAACTAAACTATTTACAATTGATGATGTATTATCTAAACAACATTTAATTAATATTTTAATGGCGACAGCAGCTATTCCCATCGCTTTTCCACCTCAACAAATAAATGGCGATGGTTTATGGGTAGATGGCGGTATTGTAAAAAACACACCTTTAGATCATGCCATTAAAATTGGTGCTGATGAAATTTATATGGTTTTATTAAATCCCGAAGTCATTAATGAATGCCCAACCAATATTTTCAAAATGATGGGTCGGTGTTTTGATGTTGTACTAGATGCATCTGCCAGGCGTGAAATAGATTCAGCGCAACTATATAACCGACTTTTAGAAAGTGGTTCAAAAGAATCTTATGGACGGAAAAATGTAAACCTCCATATTTTTCAACCCAAAAACCCAGTAAATACTAGTTTACTGGAAATTGATCCCCAACGATCCAAAGCTCTAATTAAAGCTGGCTATCTAGATACCATCGAACAATTAGCTAAAAATTCGGGTAATTAATTTACGTGGACTTTTTTGGGTAAGTTTAATCCGAAATTATCACTAGCAGTTTGACAAATATAAAAATTAGGCGAATTAGAATTTTTCGACCAGATTAATACTTAAAGCCATCGGGACGAATATGAATCATTGGTTCTAATTCAGAATTTAATAAAACGCCATTATCACAATTAGCAAAAATCACTTCATGATCACCAACTTCATAAGACCCGTCCAAAGTTAAATTTATATACGCCAACGCTTCAGGGAAAATAGGACCAAATACAGTTTGCTTTTGAAATTTAACCATGTCAAATCGTTCTTCACTAGATAAACCAGGTTTACCAAAAGCTTTAAGAAATTGGTTACTTTGAGCTGTCAAAATATTGAGCGTAAATTTTTGAACAGCTTTAACAGTTCCCAGAAATGGCCGCGATTTAGCAAGCGAAAACATTATTTTAGCAGGATTAAAAGCCACTTGTTGAACAAAACTACATAAAAGGCCATCAAATTCATTTTCATTTTGAACCGTAATGACATAAACGCCCGAGACGATTTTGCCCAGAGCTTTACCTAATTGATCATCGTTAATATACTTATGAACAACATTTTCAGCTAATCCAGATTTTTCTTCCATAAAATTTTCCTATCTTACACAACAACCAATTAATTATACTTAGTTAACATATAAATACCAGACTAATACCAAGTAAAACTTAATATTGAATCATACTATTAAAATCTACCCATAAAAACCCATTAACTAGCCCAAGGAAAAGTCTATTATTATTAGGGGAAATTTTACTTTCAGTAAAAATAACTTTGAACCAAATTCATAAACTGGCAAATGATCAACATCGTCAATTGATTAAATTCTAAATAGCGTTAAGTCATATTAGTAAACTGCCATATAATAAGCCTTTCAGTAAAACAAATCAACATTAATTTATTAAATTTACAATTTAGATTAAATTTTAAATTTAATCTAAAGCCTAAAATTCTCCAATAATTTTCAAAGTCATACAATATTCACAAAAAAAAGCATAATTGGTCAATTATTCTTTAAAATCAATACTCTTGCCAAGTCACCAAGATTAAAAGATAATAATAATATAAGTCACAATAAATTTACTAAAAAATTCAAACCAGGTGTTTTATGTTTAATGATAATACAAATATATTATTTATTGATTATAAACCAACAAATATTCAGGACTTTGCCAAAATTCTTAAAGAAAATAATGCCCATATAAATTTTACACATCATGAAACTCTTAATCATCAAGATCTTGATTTTACAATTTATAATCTCATCATTATTGATTCAAATTTAATTGATAAAAATTTACTAGATAATACCAAGCCTAAAAAAATCCCCATCATAGCGCTAACCCTAAATGAACAACCTCCCAATCAAACACCCAATCTTCAGTATCTACAAAAAACAATATCGCCACAACATTTTCTTACTAAAGTTAAAAATATAATTGAAAAAATTAATAAAAAAGAACAGTCGATTTCCCAAAACAATGTAATTGTTCTGGAAATTAACTGTGATAAACCTGAAGAAGTAAAAACATCTTCTTATACCAATATCGATGGGCAATTGGTTTTTGCCACACAATTCATCGATAATCTCCCCATTCCATCAGCTCTACTCGATAACGAATTTAACATTACTAATGCCAACCGTGAATTCTTAAATTTACTAAACAACACACCATTGACCCAAAAGAATAATTTATTAAATTTATTTACCGATTTACCAAAAAATCTAAAAGAACAATTTAGTGATAATATCTTTAACTATAAAAATCTAACTTATTTAAATTTCCAAAAAACCAAAAATTATTTAGATCTTCACCTTTGGCAATTTGAGCCAGAAACTATTCTCGTAACTATTTACGATCATACTAATCAGTCCATATACCTTAGGCAAATTGAAGATTTTGTCTCTACTTTAATTCATGATATCAAAAACCCTATTTTGTCAATTGATCGAATTATTGACTTTCTTATTGAAAATAAAAACAAAAAAAATCCTGAAGAGCTTGAAGAAATATTTCGTCATTTTAAAAAATCAAACGAGTCCTTAATTGCTATTCTCAACAATATTGCGGATATTGCCAAATTTCAATCTACATTAGGATTTTTAAACTTAAATTTAAGAAATACTAAATCATTAATAACAGATGCTATCACTACCTTTAGCAATGATATAAATGCCAAAAATATAACTGTAAATACAAAACTTATAGACTTTGAGACTACCCTCGATGAAATTGCTATTAAAAGAGTCATTAGCAATTTACTTCATAATGCCATAAAATTTTCACAACCAAACAGCGCAATTGATATTGAATCAACTACTAATGATAATCATTTTGAATTTAGTATCACTAATTATAATGCTCATATAAATGAAAAGGAACAAAAGCTTTTATTCAATCGTTTATTTCAGGGTAAAACCGGTAAATTAGCTAAAACAGGTAGTGGACTTGGTCTATATTTGTGCCATCAAATTATTTCTGCACATAAAGGCACAATTACTTGTAGTTCAAACGAAAATCATACTACTTTTAAATTTACGATTCCTGGTGAACTCTGATATTTAACCATGACTTTCGAGAACGCTATCCATCAATAGATAGCAATCGAATAATTTAAAACCAAATATCACAATATATTGATACACCCAAGTCTATTGCTGATATTACCATAATAAAAACATCTTTAAATTGCCAATATAATTTAGCTAGACTAATATACCAGTAATTACTAATATTGCTTTAACGGTTCCTCATATATTTCATACCAGCGTTTTAAAATAGTATTACATAATAACTCACGTAAACTTAATGATTGACTGTCATTAACTTCGCATCCATCAATTTTAATCATTGGTAAGATTTTTGATTGTTCACTTTCAGTTGTTTCAATAGCAATTGGCAATCTTTCCTCAGCAACAATAGATTCAAGAATATTTTTTATTTTTTTATAAGTACGGCAACCCGGTATATGTAATAATTCAATTTTCATCTTAATTCTCCATGCAAAACCAAGCAATATTAATCAGGGCTTTAACAAGCCTTGTTAGCCTAAAACTATTAGATCCCTTAACATTACTATACATTCAGTAATCCAAAAATCAAGTTAATCTTTGAATTTACAGATAAATAAAAGTTAATCTAAGCCGAAAATCAAATAACTAAGCCACTGTTACACACTAGTCACTTTAACTTTCGCCGCATGCGCTACATCATGCTTAGAACTACGTTCCAGTACATAGGCAAAAATCAATGGAGCTACTATAGTTGCGTCAGACTCAATGACAAATCTTGGGGTATGTTCTTCTAATTTGCCCCAGGTGATTTTTTCATTTGGCACAGCTCCACTGTATGATCCATAAGAGGTGGTACTATCTGAAATCTGACAGAAATACCCCCAATAAGGACATTTAATTTGTAAATCCTGATGGATTAAGGGAACAACACAAATCGGAAAATCGCCAGCTATACCACCACCAATTTGAAAGAAACCAACACTTTGAGTCTTACTTACTTCCTGATACCACTTTACCAACTCAATCATATATTCAGTACCACCACGTACAATTTGACATGAGGACAAATCACCAGCTATAACATGTGATACAAAAATGTTGCCAAGAGTGCTATCTTCCCAGCCAGGCACAATAATTGGCAAATTCTTTTGAGCAGCCGCCATTAGCCAAGAATCATTAACATCTATTTGATATTCAGATTCTAAAACACCTGATTTTAATAGCTTATACATAAATTCATGAGGAAATAACCTAATATTAGCTTGATCAGCCTCTTTCCACAACTTGAGCACATGGTGTTCGATTTTACGAATAGCCGTATCTTCAGGGATACAGGTATCAGTAACTCTATTCATCCCGCGTTTACGCAACGCTGTCTCTTGAGCTGGAGTAAGCTCGCGATAGTTAGGAATCCGTTCATAATGATCATGGGCAACCAAATTAAAGACGTCTTCTTCCAAATTAGCTCCAGTACAAGTAATAGCTTGAACTTTATCTTCACGTATCATTTGGGCTAACGACAACCCCAATTCAGCGGTGCTCATCGCTCCAGCTAAAGTAACCATCATTGCACCATTATCGGCCAAATGCTTTACATAACCATTAGCAGCGTCTTTCACTGTTGCAGCATTAAAATGACGAAAATGCTTATCGATAAATTCAGAAATTGTATTCACGTTTTGTCCTCCCCAAAATTATTGAGCTAACGTATAGTCAGCTAAAACCTTAATAATTATAATAATTCATAAATTTTTGAGATTTAGGCTTTTTTATATAAAAGCAATATTTAAACCATAAAAATGTAACATTTTCAACATCTGCCTTTTAAATTCAACTTAATTTACCTAAAATTCGTAATTACCCTAATTACAAAACCAGGATAAATCATTAAAGTTACTTTATCTATTTGTCGTCTTTTCCCTGGTTTGATTTATGGACCTTAAATTTAAGCAACACCAAGACAGTCTAAATCGCAATAAAAGCTTAAACTTGACCAATACCTTAAATTCCTTCGGCCTAAATATTTCGGCTCAAACTAAACCAAATTGTTTAGCTCAGTTCAATAGCCTTGCGCCTCAAACGCAATCGGAAATAACCGTGTCAAAGTTTAGACCTCAAACGTCAAAATATACCAATTTACAACCAAAACTCAAACAAATCAACCAGTACAAAAAAACGTTCAGTGAATTTACCAGTAACCTTACTGCTGCTGTAACTGGCGCTATTAGTTTTGGCTTAGTTACGCAAGCCGAAATTTCACCATTGCGCCTACTCGCCTTACCCTTAGCAGCTAGCAGCGGGGCTATAACCAATTATCTCGTCAAAGATGGATTAGAGCATCTGCTTTTGCCAAAAAACCAAGTCAATCTAAGCCAGTCTGATTTATGGGTTGGTGCTCTTGATGGATTGTCCGGCGTAGTGGCTGGGCTTTGTGATCAAAAAATTGCCCGTAATTATATAAATTATCTTGGTAAAGATGCTCTGGGCAATGAAGCAAGTGCTGCGGAAATTAATTTTGCCGGTAAAACCCTAACCAATGAAAATTTACTGCCAAAATTTAAGTTAAATGCCTTACGGGGTTTTTCTGGGGGGGCTAGTGGCAGTTTAGCTTTTAGTTTACCCTATGAATTAGTAGATAATTATCAACAAATTAAAACTCATCCGCTAACTAATTTGCCCAAAACCTTATCCGTTGTAGCACAAAATACCTTAATCGGTGGTATAGCTGGTGGAACAATTGGCGTTATCGCCAGCGCCATAGCTAATGCACCCGACCTAATTACTAATATTAAAGCTAAAACCATGCAAGGTGATAGTTTAACTAAGATAAACTATTTGCACATAAATGACTTTCATAGTTCACTGGAAAAATTACCAGCGATGGATACAACTATTGCTAAATTACAGGCTAAAGCCGGTTCAATTCCCAGCAAATTTGTTGTGGCTGGTGATGTCGAATCCGGCAATTTAAATTTTACATTTACCGATGGTGGCAAAGTCGAAAATGCAGCCTTAGCTAAAATGGGAGCCGACACCATAATTCCGGGTAATCATCCTTATGATCATCCCAGCGGCGGTTTTGTACCCGAACGTTATCCTAAAGTTATGGAGCCAATACTTAAAGCCAATCCTAAACTTAAACTCATAGCGGCTAACCTAGATTTAACTGCCTACCCTGATTATGAAAAATTAACCGCCCCTTATGTAGTAAGACAGATTGAAACGGCTCATGGATCAGAACAAATTGCTGAACTTGGGCTAATTACCAAGGAAGGAGCTGTTGGTAAAATCGGTTATTTAGATGCCAGTGATACTGCCACAAAATACATTAAAGAATTAAATGCTCAAGGTATTAATAAAATTGTCATAATTAGCCATTTGGGTCTAAATGAAGATATGCAACTTGCCCAAAATCTTAACGCACAAAATTTAAAAGTAGCAGCCATAATTGGTGGTCACACCCATGATGTTACACCAACACCTATATGGATTAAAAATGACGGCAACGAAATTCCGATAGTTCAAGCCGGATCAAAAGGTAAATGGCTCGGTGAATTGAATTTAAATATTAATTCTGATGGTAGCGCCAATAAAAATTTAACGTCAGGACGAATGCATCCAATTAACCAGGATAATCAACCTAGTAAGGAAATGCAAAATTTTATTGATAATTCACTGACTCAAGCTAAAAGTTTAAAAAACGAAAAATATAATACTACCCTCACTAAACCCATTAGCCTTGATGGAATTCGTTCTCAAGAAACCAGATTAGGACATATTATTGCTGATTCAATTTACCAGTATGTTAAAAACGAGTCAGATTATAATCCGGATTTAGTAATTATTCAATCAGGTAGTATTAGAGATGGTTTACCAGGATTAAAAGATTTAAGCCGTTTTGATTTAGCCAAAATTTTCATGCATTCCGGCGATTTACAAACTGAAACGCACCAACTTATTGGGCTGGATATGACTGGAGCGCAAATCAAACAGGCTTTAGAATATGGAGTTAGAGATATTCCCAATCCTGGATCAAAAACTTCATTCACCAAATTTAGTGAATTATTCTCGAATCATTTTTCCACCAGTAAATTTGATGAATCGGGAAATTTTAACCACCCCAGCCAACTTCGATACAAAATTGATTTAAGTAAACCTGGTGCTGTTTCCCGGGAATTTAGCGGTAATCGGATTACCGATTTAACCATTGATAAAGGTAATGGTAAAATCCAACCTATTCAAGGTAATCAAACTTACAAAGTCGTAACCCGGTTTCACCCATTAGCTAAATGGCATAAATTTGGGGTGTTTGGAGATTTAAGCATCGATAATATTAAAGAACAAAGTCATTTAGAAGTCATAAAATTATCGCAAGTTGATGCCTTGGCCAATTTTCTTAAAACCCGAGGTTTTACCGATCCTGAAAGGCTTTTGCCTCTTGACGGCAGAATTGCCTATATTACCCAACCACAATATGCCAATACCGGCTCCGCTATACATGTAGGATCTAGTATGATTGGTATTCCCCTGACTAACATCACAAAAAATTAGGATTTGAGTTAATCTCGCTATTTTGATTGCGCAAAATTTAGCTAAACTACTGCTTAAAACCCTAATATAAAATTTCTAATTTAATACATTGTATTGGCTGAATTTTGTCCATTACCGGCTACCGACAATGGCTCATCTAACTGAACATTTAGTTGCGATCCTGATTTCAACTCAACATTTTTACCATGACTAAACAATAGTCCACCACCAGCTCCAGCTACCGATCCTATCGCGGTACCACTCCAAGCTCCCGCACCGGCTCCAGCTGCCGACAAACCGCTTATCGCTCCAACTCCTGTACCTAAAGCGGCTCCAGCTGCAGCTCCCATTAAACCAAACATGGCAGCCCTACCAACTTTACTTTTCCAGGTTTCACCTTGCATGGACCCATTAGCATCACTTGCCGTAGCATACTTTCCAGCCGTACCCACTAAATGAGCTGAAATCGGATATTCTTCACCACTAGGTAATTTAATACTAGTGAACCTTACACTTAAGGCTCCGGATCGCGATAGCATTTTACCGTTTTTGGTACTTTCAACATCACCATACAGAATTGAATTTTTAGGAATTTCACCATATTCATTAGATACCGATTTAGTTACCACACATTCAACCGGATCACCTTCTTGATTGACGGTGGAAGATAAAGCTGTTTTTAATTTACACACCATAGTTGTACCTTGATTAGCAAAAACCACCCGTGATTTGTAGGCAAATTGGCTATTGTCAGCAAAACTGGTTCTATTAGCAGATTTTAGATTTTGAATCACTAAATCATTAGACGATAAATTATTCGCATTATTATTGGTAGTAGGCGAATTGTTGCGTGAAACTGCGGCATCATTATTACTAGTCACATTCGGATTATTACCTATTGGTCTAATCTGACTTATATAAGCTTCAACACTATCTTTATCAGCTAAGGTCCTTTGAATTGCCAAAACCCATAATTGGGCAAGTTTTGCTGGAGTAGTATGATAAGCCTTAGCATTATCTTCGTCCACCGTTACTACTTTATACCCACCTAAAGTTACGATGGGAATACCGTTGTAATAAGTTACGGCAACACAGCTAGGACTGAGCGCATTTACCGAAAGCAATGCTCCATCAAGGTTGTCTTGAATAGTTTGGGTACGTTCTTGAATACTGCGGCTTTTATTAGCGGATTTATTAATAAAAACCAATTCTCCAGCAATTCTAACAGCTAGACCACTATTTTCAATTTCAGCAGCATGAACATAACTAAGATTTTGCGTTAATACCAAAAGCAAAACCAGCAATTTACCAGCATATTTATTTTTATTCATTGTCTTATTATAAAGAATACTTATCTCAAAGAAATTTTAATGTTAGACTAATACTAATTGAAGTTGTAGTCAATATGTCTAAAAAGATTTACTCACTTGCCCTAAAACTTGTAAAGTAATTTATTTTTAATCATGAATTATGTAAGTAGTTATACCAAATTAAAAAACAAAGTAACTATATGAATAAACCCCTTAAAAACCAAACAGCCATAGTAACA
>JAKAZS010000076.1 GCA_021815785.1 bacterium | reverse complement strand
TAAAACCTGGTGATATCACATGCTGCGTTGATAATTCACAAAAAAACGGATTTAAAGAAATTCATTCCGGAATTGTTATTGGTTGCGACAAAAACCACAATTTAATTATTAGGCAAAAATTAAATGAAACCGACCCAGTAGTTGATATGAATGCTGCTTACTTCGACAAATTAGAATTAGGGTCAAATAAAATTGCCGTAATTTACCGTAAAGAAAAATGAAAAAACTGATTAAAATATATTTAGCCTGGATCGTCGCATATTTGATGATTTTTCATTGCCAGGCAGAGAATAATCTTCAAAAGACCAATGAAAATAATTATTCAATCAATAAATATTATCTGCATACATCAAACTGGCTTACAAGAAAAATAAAAAAAAATCCAAATGACGCAAAGTATTATTATATCAATGGTATTATAAATTTACTAATAAATAATTATCCGGCAAGTATCGATAACTTTAATCGGGCTATCGAATTAGCTCCAAACAAGGCATTATATTATATTGTCGTCAGCAATGCCTTGATTGAATCAGACAAAATCCATAATTTAGATAGGATTTCAGATATTTCCACAGCTATACAAAAAGCCCGTAAGATAGATAATAACAGCGCACTTCTACATTATGTTTCAGCCAAATTAAACTACCAAAAGCTCTATAACTACAAAGACAGTTTAAAAGATATACATAAAGCCATCGAGCTAAGACCACAAACTGGCGCATTTTACGAATTAGCAGGGGATATGCTTAAACATGCCAATTCTGACAAAGAAGCTTTAACATATTATCAAAAACAGCTTATTCTTGGATATAACGTTCCCTATGCCTATTGTCAAATAAGTAAAATATACGAAGACTTAAAAAATTTTCCCAAAGCTAAACTTAATTTCAATCATGCCATCAAAGCCATAAATACCAAATATACTATTTCTGACGATTTATGGCTAGGTAACGACATATCGGCGTTGCCAAAAGAACAAATGAGCAATTTAATTAATATCATAAACCTTAAAAAAAATAGTCAAGCATATTTTCTAATCGGTCAAAATTATCTGTTCGGACACATTTATTGTAAGCAAAATTATAAGCTAGCTTTAAAATATTTCGACCAAGCCCTGGCAATTTATCAATATAATAGCGATGTTTACGATGCAATTATTTTATTAGCTTCTAAAATTGGCCGGCAAGAACTAGCATCTATCGATAAATACTTTAGCGAAAACCCTAAACAGATTAACACAAATATTAAACTAATATTTCAAAAAGGACTATTTAACTATGCTTTAGAATCATACAAAAAACCACCAAATATAGACAAGATAAACAAGTCGCTAAAATTATTTAAGAAAGTCAGTCAATTAAACCCAAATTACCCAGGCATAAATGAATTTATAGCGCGCTGCCAAAATACTGCCTATAGCAACTTACCCAACGAGAGTAACAAATCAGACGATGCCGATAATACGGATACCAAAAGTATACTTAAAGACCCTATTGCTGAATATAATTGCAGATTCAACGAAAAATTGTACGTTTCACCCAAACAAAAAGTTTACGTTTACCAAAAATAAAAATTTATAACATAAGCTTTGCAAATACGGATAAAAAACGAATCGTCTAGCATAAATTTAACATTTACAGATTAAAAAAAAATTATTATTAGACAATATTCAACTTGTATAACTCTAGTGAAATAAAAGGTAATATGATTTCTTCAGACCAATCAATTCTGTCAAATAACTTCAATTAGCTTAATAAACATTTAATTATTAATCTTGTTTGGTTAAAGTAAATATTAACTTAGTTAATGTGACTTAATTTTTTAGTTATAATAATATCGGCTCAAAAATTATTATTTTTAGATTATTAGTATTTTAAATAAATGCATACAACAAAGCAATATATTAAAATCAAATGCTTTTCAACGTAAATTTAAGTACTTATAGGCCGATTAATCAATTGTAGTTTAATATTTATGAAAAAAATCAATGGCCTTAGATGAATATAATCAGCTAATTATCAAACGAAACAGATAAAAAAGTACTAGTTAAAGAATTTATTCAATTGTCTTTTAGAAATGAAGTTGTGGACAATTGCATAAAACGTTTAGTCGCGACACCCGAAGAAAACTTAAAAATTTTTAAAGCTAAATTGCCGGCAATAAAACGACGCAGCACTTTAATAAGTTATTCACAAACTAATAAATTCATGCAAGAGTTAAGCTCAATGTTAGCAAACATTGAGTCCGGTGCCCAAACACCCAAAGAAGCTTTAAAAGCGATTAAATCATTTATTGAAGCCGACAAATATTTATTTAATATAGTTGATGATTCTTATGGAGATCTAGGTGGGTTTTATAGGGATGATCTGGCTCGATCGTTCAGCAAGTACGCTCAAGCGTGCGAAGATAAAGATTTCGTAACTGACCTTGTGCTTGATTTAATTCTTCAAAATGACTATGGTGCCAGAGATCCATTAGCAGAATATTTACCAGAGTATTTATCAGAAAAAAATATTAATTCTCTAATAGCTAAACTATGGCAGGCAGCTAATAATGAAGAGGCTAAACATGGTTATAAACACACACACTTATTATTGAAAAAAATTGTCAAAGCAACTAAAACCCCGAATCTTTTTGAAGAAGCGTCAAAATTATTAAGCGCTAATAACGAATCCTACCCAGCCGATATTATTGAATTAGCTCAAATTCATTTTAATTCAGGAAATTATTTATTGTCTTTAAATTATTTAAAAAACTCGATACTTAATGCTGATTATAGACTTGATGAACGTGATAAACTGCTTTCAAAAGTATATATTCAATTAAACATGCACAAAAATCTTGAAGAACTGCTTTGGAAAAAGTATACAAAAAGTGGTGAAACTCGCAATTTAGCTAAATTGTTAGAGGTTATTGGTAATGATAAACGAGATGAAATTGTTAAAACCAGAATTACTGATATTTTCAAAAAAACAAAACTAGCTGAAGTTGATATGAGATTTTTGTATAACCTGAATTTTTTTCATGAATTAGCAGAACTGATATTTAAATTTCCAGATGAAGTTAAAGATGAATTTTATTCACACTTGTTAGATTATGCAAAAATATTAGAGACTAATAATTATTTTCTCGCCACAATTGTTATTTATAGAGCTCTATTAGATTCAATTCTGCAAAGGGCTTACACTAAATCTTATCAGCATGGAGTTAATTATTTAAAAAAATTAGACAAGCTTGAAACTAAAATTACTGACTGGCAATCTTTAATACCACACAATAAATATAAAGCCAATATTCTGGTTAAACATAAGCTTAAAATGAGTTTTTGGAGCAAGTATAAATAAAATTTTAGCACATAGTTTATTTATACTTGTACAAGGTAAATTAAAATTGTTTTTCTTACCACCATATTCGCCTGAAATGAATCCAGATGAGATGGTGTGGCGTCAAGTAAAACAACACTTACGTACAAAGGAACCTTTATGATAGTTGTAATGCTTTAAAAGATGCGATTTTTAAAGCAATGTACTGTTTACAAAAATCAAAAAATATTATTGAATCATTTTTTACAACACCACTAACTGCATATGCTACCTGTAAATAATGTCGACTTGCTACCGGACTCCCTTATAACCAGCAAGAGTAAGATTCTAACTTATAAAATAAACAGAATGTTTTTACCAATTTATCGCTGTTTTGATTCACTTGGCAGTTTCATCTTTAAATCAGACTGACGTAATTGTTGATTGTTCAAGCGCTTTCTTGATTCTTTTAATTCGTTTTCAGATTTGATTATTAAATCTTCAAACTCTTTAATAGAAATAGTTCTCAGCTTATTAATTTCGCTACGTTTTTTTAACATTTTGGGTAATAGTTTTAAAGCATTAAAACTACCTTTGAACCAAGCAATTGGTTGTTTGCCAATTAAAGTAACGGCGAGTAAGTAATATAATTGAAAGTAAAATATTTGGGGTAAAAATTTTAAAATCAAAATCAAGGGAATATTTTTGACAATAGTATTAATATTATTTTGCGCAGATAATGATACTACCATTGGCGAATAACCACTACCGGTAGTACCACAACCGACATGATAAATAATAGCTTCAGGGGTATAAAGACATTTAAATCCAGCACTTTGAGCTCTAAGGCTCAAATCAACGTCTTCAAGATAGGCAAAATAATCTTCATCAAAATAGCCGATTTTAGCAAACAGTTCTTTACGATATAGCGCCGCTCCACCACAAGCTCCCATTATATAGCGCTCTTGATTAAATTGACCCAGATCCCGTTCGCGATGGCCAATACGACCTGGTAAACCACCACGGCGATAACCATCGCCTGATCCATCCAGATAGGCCGGATCATTATACATTAACATTTTACAGGCAACAGAACCAATTTCGCTATGTGAATTAATTATAGCAACCATGACTTTTAGCCAGTTGACATCGCTTACGGTATCGTTATTAATCAGCGCAATAAGTGAGCCTTTAGACTGTTTAATGCCTAAGTTAACGGCGTAGCTAAAGCCAGTGTTAGTAGTAAGTTCAATTAATCGAACCAACGGGTATTCCGATTTAATTAGTGCCGGCGAACCGTCAATTGAACCATTGTCAACAATAATTATTTCAAAATTCTGGTATTTTTGAGCATATAATGAATCAAGACAAGGACTTAAAAATTCCTTGCCATTCCAATTTGGGATTATAATACTAACTAGACCATTCATTTTTATATTCTAAATATAGACTGACCAATATTTTTTAGTTTAAGCATAGTATAAATTTTACGAAAGTAAAAAATGTTAAAATTAAAGCTTATTAATATTACCAGTATAATGATAGTCAACAATTTTGCAATAATTAGCTTTAAAGTCAATTGATTAAAAAAATATGGCAAAAATCCTTTGTATCACCCTTGAACCTATCGACACAAAAATGGCCGGACCGGCAATCCGGTGTATTAATTTGGCCATCGCCTTAAGTTTGGCACAGCATGATGTTTGCGTGTATACACCTTATCCAACAAATTATGACATCGAAAACAGAGTTAAACTACTAAGTAATTTGGCAAATAATGATAAGTTTTATGAAGAAGCGCGCAAGTATGATATTTTATTTATCCAGGCTAATGTTTTAAAAGCCTATCCAAATTTGACCAAGCTTAATAAATTTTTGGTTGTTGATTTATATGACCCATATTTATTCTCGGTGTTATCCCAGTATCAAAATGATGAATTCTTAATGGATACTAGTTATCGGCTGATGCATAGCGTCCTTGACAAGCATATGTTGAGTTTGGATTTTGCGATTTGTGCCAGTGAACGACAACGCGATTACTATCTGGGTCGCTTTTGCACATTAGGAAGAATACAGGCAGCAATTTATAATCAAGATCCAACATTAAGAAAATTAATTGAAGTGGTGCCCTTTGGTTTATCGGCTGATAAGCCCAAACATAATCAAAAAGTTTTAAGAGGCGTTTATCCTAATATTAATGACGATGATATTATCATGATTTGGGGTGGCGGTATTTGGGACTGGTTTGATCCTTTGACAATAATCGAAGCAGTTTCAAGACTGATACCAAAATATCCTAGTCTTAAGTTGTTTTTTATGGGAAGAAATAGCCCGAACCCTCAAGTTGAGATTATGTCTATGGCCGAAAAAGCCATAGCTTTATCGATACAATTAGGCTTAAATGATAAACATGTTTTTTTTAGTCAAAACTGGATTCCCTATGCTGAACGTGGTAATTATCTCCTTGAGGCCGATATAGCTGTTAGTGCCCATTTTGACCTTATTGAAACCAGGTTTTCTTTTCGTACGCGAATACTCGATTATTTTTGGGCGGGATTACCCATTTTGACAACTTGTGGCGATGATTTGTCGCAACTTATAAGCACAAGAAAAGCTGGTATTAGTCTTAATTTTAAAGATGTTAATGCTTGGTGTATAGCTATTGAAAGTTTAATTAATAATAATACTTTAAGAGCTGAACTTGCTGCAAATTCAGCGGCCTTACGCGAAAATTTTTATTGGTCTAATTTAGCTAAACCACTAATAAAATATTGTCAAAATCCATACAAAATGCCAAAATTAACTAAACTTCAAACGCCCAGTTTACTTGAACGAATTTTTTCTGTTTACCGTCGTGGTGGTGCAGAAGCCATTATTCGTAAAACCAAAGAATTTATCAAACAAAATACACCTGTATAAATATGTTTCTAATTGTTTATAGTTATGCTTAAAGGAAAAAAATGAATTATCAATTGATAAAATTAAATGTGTTTTTTGTAGCGCTGATTTTATGCCTATACTCTAATAAAGCTGTAGTTAAGGCTTCACCTTTAAGTAAATTCACACGGTTAACAAATGAGCCAATATTATCTCCAGGCCCTAATCATTTCGATGAAAGTGGTGCCTTTAATCCGGCAAGTATAAAACATAATCATAAAATTGTTTTATTATATCGTGCCCAGGATAAAAAGGGTGTGTCAACAATTGGGTATGCTGATAGTAAGGATGGGATACATTTCATTAAAGCTACAGCACCAGTTTTTACGCCTAAGACTAGTTACGAAACTGGTGGCGGTATTGAAGATCCCCGACTAGTAAAAATTGGCGATCAGTTTTATCTCACCTATACCGGTTATAACAAACAAGATGCACAGTTATGTTTAGCCAGATCTACTGATTTAAAACATTGGCAGCGATTGGGAATTATCTTACCCGCATATAAAGGTACTTGGAATAAGCAATGGACAAAATCTGGAGCTATTTTAACGAAGAAAATTAAGGGGAAATACTGGATGTATTATTTAGGTACACGCAACGGCTGTGATGAAATGGGCTTAGCTAATTCAACCGATCTTATTCATTGGCAGGATGCTACGCCAGAACCAATATTGCCTAAACGAGATAAGCAATTTGACGCACGGGTAGTTGAGCCTGGTCCACCGCCAATTATAACCAAACAGGGTATTTTGCTTATTTATAATGGTGCTGATAAAAATCTGATATATCGCACAGGTTACGCTATATTCGATGTGAATGATCCCCGTAAATTGCTTTTACGATCAAAACAACCAATTTTTGTTCCACTGGCGAGCTGGGAAAAAAAAGGTCAGGTACCGAATGTAGTGTTTATTGAAGGTCTAGTCAAAACGAAAAATAATTTATTGTTATATTATGGTGGCGCTGATAAGTATATCGGAGTGGTGAATACAAAATTAAAACCCTAACGGGTAGTCGGCTTAAATCTTTTTAAGCAAACTCAAGGCTTGATAGACCCATAGGTATTCAGCTTATACTGGTTGCAAAATTCGCACCCCACGTATTAGTAACTGTAATATAAATTTTGGTTGTAGTATACTTTAAACATATGAATTTTAATATTGAGGCAATATGCTTATGAAAAGATTGTTAATTGTAGATGATGAAATGGATATAGCCAAATCGATTCAATATGTTTTAAAACAAGAGGGCTTTTTAACAATTTTAGCCCATGATGGCAATGAAGCAATGAATATTTACGAGCGGGAAAAACCGGATTTAATAATTTTAGATGTAATGATGCCGGGTCTAGATGGCTATGAAGTTTGTCGTAAAATCAGATTAGCTGATCCGAAAACCCCAATTTTAATGTTAACAGCTCGTACTTCTGAGATTGATACAGTAGTAGGTTTGGAATTAGGTGCTAATGATTATATGTCTAAACCAGTACGGTTACGCGAATTAGTTGCTCGTGTTAAAGCACAGTTGCGCGATAGTAAAGATGACCTAAAACCCGTAAATCAAATTGTAATTGGCGGTCTTTTTATTGATTTAGAATCACGTATTGTATTGGTAGATAGTGAAACCAAAGAATTGACTTTTAAGGAATTTGAATTACTAGCTACCTTAGCGAAAAATCCCAATCGCGTATTCACCCGAGATCAGTTATTTGCCAAAGTCTGGGGATCTGACTTCCTCGGTGAAAGCCGAACGGTAGACGTGCATATAAGATATCTAAGAGAAAAACTGGAAAACAATCCCAGCCAACCTAAACATATTCAAACAGTTCGCGGCGTAGGCTATCGTCTTAATTGGACTTAATTTTCAGTAAATTATTTATAAACCGACTTAGATAAATTTTATTTCATATTTCAAGACGAGTGCGATAATTACGTATTTAAATTTATTTTATAAAATATTAATATTAGTATATAATATTCAATATTAATATATATAGGCCTTTAAATGGATGAATTGCTAATTAACCTTAAAAATAAACATCTAATCCCGATTACCATAATTTTGGGATTTAGCGTATGGCTTGTCATGTGTTATAGTCATTATAAAAGCTTTTGGTTTGACACTATTTATCGAGTCCAGACTGTTGACTTTAATTTGCTTCATCATACTTTGCCGATTACCTTATCTGAATTAATTGCTGCCAACCGCAGCGATCTAATTCAAAAAGTATTAGATGCTAATTATGGTTTATTTGGCCTAGTTATTACCGATGGAGCTGGCGATACCATCTTATACAAAACCGATGCCATTTACCACAGACGTTCTTGGCAGAAATTTTTAAGTATTGCCAATTTAAATGAAGCTGATAAATATGAAAAATTTGATTATTTAACGAACCCTGTACCCATTGGCTCTTTCAAAGAACATATATCACCTCGGGATACAACTGAACCCATTGAGGTCGGAGAGTTTATATCACCCGATCAATTACCCAAACCCAAAATCATTGGCCGTGTATACTATTTGAGAGAAATTCCCCCAAGTTTTATGGCTGATTTAACTAACTTTTTAACCACTGGTGTTTTTGATATTTCGCAGACTAAACGTGGGTATTTAATAATTTCTTACTGTGTGATTATCTTAATGACTAGCCTGTTAGCGTTTATATATTTGCGTAAACAAGCGCTAAATTACAAAAAACAAGAATTACAAATGCTTACCCGAGAGTTAGAGATTAAACGGCGGGCGTTAGAAAATCTAGCTAGCCAGTTAGCAGCAAATAAATCACGTAAAATGTGGTTGGAACGTGAGGCTAAAGAAATGACCCTTAGGGCAAACAGACTTAAAAGCTCTTTAACTGAATTAAAAATTTATTTTGACCGTCTAAACGGCAAAATTGTGAATAATAAAATTAATTTAAACAATTCTAATCAATCAAATCAACCTAATCAAATTCTTGAAGAAGCCAGCCAGTTAATTCCAGAATTAACTCAATCAGCTTTAAATTTGTCCAGTCAGGCTAATTCATTACAAGAGCAATGTTATGACCTTGAAAATAAACGTCTGGAAATGGAAAAAATTATTGATAAAGCCTTTAGTCAGGTTCAAACACAATCTGAATATCATAAAACTTTTGAAGTCGTAAATTAACAAAATATTAAACTGTTTAACAAAAAATAAATTACGTTCAAGCCAAGAACATGATAAGCTATTAAACAATCAAATCATTAATCTTTGTGGAAACGCATTGTTTATTTTGTATTTTTAATGATAATTTGGTACATAATTGCTTTGTCTGATTAAACAATATGGTTTTTAGTAAAGAAACTTCTACTGATAATAGCCCGGCTCAAATTCTTAAACACTTACAAGAAAAAAGCTCTGAACCGGTTTATAAGAGAGGTTTGCAATATTATCGTCGGCGTAAAGTCCTTCGTTATGAAGAGTTTAAGGATAAAACCGGACTTGAGGCCTTAGTTATTGGCTCTGAGCCACAACCTTATAAAGTCGAACTAAAACTTAAAGAGTCCGGTGATTTTGACGTTGCCTGTACCTGTCCATATTTTGAAGATATCTGTAAGCATTCGGTAGCGGTTATTTTAAATTATTTAAGTAAATTGAATCCAGGTCTTCGCTTTGAACTTAATGAGAATGATCGCTTACATGATAATCAAAATGAAAAGGCGCCAAAAGTTAAGGATTTTTTTGAAGAGAATTTGGATCTTAATGATTGTACTTCGATTAATAAAATTGATTTAGGTGTGTTGATTTTAGAAAAACCCTTGGCTTTTATTCTAGGTTTAATTCCTAATGAAACCATGGGAAAAATAAACATTTTAAAAATTCCTCAGGATACATCCAATCATTTTGCTAGTGAAAAATTAATCCCAAATCTAATTCAGTATCTTCTAGCCTTACCCCAGACAACTAAAGGTAATGCCGGTGGTCATAGGATACCACGAGGAGAAGAAGGCAGTATCTTAAAGTATGCACGGTATTGCACTAATCTGATTAATATTAATAATAATCAAAAATTCAATTTTGCTAATGAAGAAATCATCCCTAAGGTTTTAGTGGCTGAAAATGAAAATGGTGAAATATCGCTCAAATTAAAAGCCTTTATTAAAGATAATGAAAATCAGGAAATTGAATTATCGACACCACTTTATTTATTAGGGAATATTTCATACGTCCTTAGTGAACAGACTTTTTACAATGGTGATTTTTCGGCATTGCAAAAACTATTTCCTTTCATTGATTCTTTTGGGCAATTAAATGTAAGACTAGATTTAGTACCAAAATTTTTAGCTACGGATTTACCCAATATTAGTAAAAAGCTTCCAGTTCTCTATGATGAGACCTTGGCACCATTTCCGCGCGCTGTTAATGATAATCCTAATGTTATGATTAAATTATCGGAAAAAGCTAATTTAGGTAGTACCAATATCAATGACTTTAAAAAATCACTTGATTTAAATTTGGCTTTTAAATATCAGGATGTTATCCTCGCTTCTAAGGATGAAACTGGATCTTCGGAAATTGAGTCTTATACGCGAACCATTGCTGAAAATGGCCGAAGTGTATGGGTTAAGCGCCATTGGGAATTAGAAAATCAGGTACGGCGTTTTTTGTTAAATTTACAACCTAAAGACATCATTGTTGACCGATTTATCTATGTGGGCGAATCAGCTTTTGATGTTTTATTTCATTTAAATGGTGCACAGTGTCAGGATTGGGAAATTAGTGGTAATGAAAATTTGGAATTTTACCATTTACGAAAGAATGAAGCCGAAATTCAAGCTAAAATCAACCTTAAAGAAGGCCAATATAAATTCAATTTTGAAATTCAATGCAAGTCAGAAAATAATATTTTAACACTAGCATCAATTATTGATTCAGTCATCCGGAATAAGAAATATGTAAAAATCAATGAAGGCGAATATGTGAGAATTCCGATTAATAACCTTATGAGTTTGCTTAAACTTATTGGACCTAAAGGTGATAATTTAAGACCTTTGTATCAGGCACCATTAATTGTTTATGCATTAGAATCGAATGAAGTAAGTTATGAAACGGACTCAAGATTCAAGGAATTTTTAGTTCACATGCAGAATTTCACATCACAAAAACCCTTGGAATTATCACAGAATTTTGTGGGAACTTTGCGTGAATATCAAAATGGTGGCTGTAACTGGCTTGATTTTTTACGACAATATGGGTTGGCTGGTATTTTAGCTGATGATATGGGGCTTGGTAAAACCATTCAAGCTTTAGCAATGCTGCAAGTTCATCACGAAACCGGTAAAAGACAGCCATCTTTAATTGTCTGTCCAACATCAGTGATTTATAATTGGCTAGCTGAAGCTCAAAAATTTACTCCAAATTTATCTTTTGCAATGTTTTTGGGCCGTGATCGCAATGAACTTCTCAATAGAATCAAGCGACGCAATAGTGGTAAACCAGATCTTATTTTTACAACTTATGGTATCATAAGACGCGATTATGAGATTTTAAAGGAAATTTCTTTTGATTTTCTGGTTTTAGATGAAGCGCAAAATATCAAAAACCCTGAATCACTTGGTGCCATTGCCGTTAAGTCTTTAACAGCCAACCATCGTTTAGCCTTATCTGGTACTCCAGTTGAAAACAGGCTTAAAGAATTATGGTCGTTATTTGATTTTCTCATGCCAGAATTTTTAGGTACTTACAAGGAATTTAATGAACAGTATGAACGTCCTATTGAAATTGGTATTGAATCAGCTTCGATGCGATTACGAAAAATGGTTCATCCTTTTATTTTGCGAAGGCTTAAAAGCCAGGTTGAAAAGGAGTTGCCTGATAAAACTGATATCATTAACTTATGTGAAATGGATGATGATCAGCGCTCTTTATATCTTGAAATTTTAAGTGAATGTAAGCAAAAATTATTTAATGAAATTGCCACTCGCGGGATTGGTGCGTCTAAACTATCTGTTTTAGCAGCTTTATTACGATTGCGTCAGGTATGTTGTGATCCAAGGTTACTGAAAAACATGAAAGATTCTCAGAACCTTGTTTCATCAGTAAAACTTGGGGCTTTAATTGATATGATTGAAGAAATTACTGATGAAGGGCATAAAATTTTAGTATTTAGTCAATTTGTGGAAATGTTGACCCTTATAAGAAAAGAATTTGAGAAAAAAGGCTGGCGTTATGAATATCTGGATGGTCAGGTTCCCCCGAAGGAAAGACTGGAAAGAGTAAATAAATTTAATCAGGATAAAAATATTCCGGTTTTCCTAATAAGTCTTAAAGCTGGTGGTACCGGTCTGAATTTAACTGGAGCAGATTATGTCATCCACTATGATCCCTGGTGGAATCCAGCCGTGGAAAACCAGGCAACTGATCGAGCGCATCGAATTGGCCAAACTAAACATGTATTTAACTATAAGTTAATAACCAAAGGAACTGTGGAAGAAAAAATTCTAGTTTTACAGCAAAAGAAAAAAGATTTAGCCGACTTAATTATCAATTCCGATGAGGGTATAGCCAAAGAATTAACTAAAGATGATTTGGAATTTTTATTTTCCTATTAATTAATACTACCAACTGTTGTATCGATAATTTACGGCTGGCTGTGCGTAGCCACCATACATTGACCCAAAACCATAACTATTCATGGGATACATGTAACGGTTGCCATAATTGTTATACATCATATTGTTATAGCCATAATTCATTGGATAACCACCCATATTGCTACCATAATAGGGGCGATAACCACCCATAAAAGGGTTAAAACCCCAGGCCAATAATAGCGTACCCTGATTTAAAACCCTATTTAATTGGGGCGTTTTGGAAAAAGCCGGTTTTCTAAACTCGTAAGGCATACTAAAGGCAAGGGTTTGACTAAAAATTAATATTATAGAAGCGAGATTTAGCGCTAATTTAATTTTTTTAAACATAATATTACCCGATCATTAAATTACATTTTCCTTATAACATATATACCCTAAATAATTTAAATATATTTCTCAAATTAGTTAATTAATTTAAAGCTATTTTCTAATTCTAGCTATTTCAATTGGACCAATAGTATATATTTTAAATTTAAAGACCTTTTACATACTAATTTGTTCCCGCTAATTGAAAATATTTATCAGGGATAATTTTAGATTAAACAACCAAAACCTTAAAAGTTAGCGAATTTTTAAACTAATTCCACTTAAAGTAAAATAAACGCGATGAGCATGTTTAGCAACAATTTTATTACTAAGACCCAAGATGTCACGAAAATATCGCCCCACTTTAGCCATGGGGACAAGGCTTAAACCAACTTCATTACTTACAATAATAAAGTGAATGCTTTCTTGATTTTTAATACTCAACATCAATTTGTTTATATCATTTAAAATAAGTTCTTCTACAGCTAAATAATTTAAGGCTTCGCTGTCTAATAACATATTCGACACATATAATGACAGGCAATCAATTATACAAGTAAGGTTGGTTTTAGGTAAGTTATCGATAAATTGCGCCAAATTATGGTTAACTTCGATAGTCGTCCAAGCTTTTGGCCGTCTCATTACATGGCGGCAAATGCGTTCATGGGTTTCTTCATCAACTGCTTGCGAATTCATTGTCGCCAAATAATAAATTGGCTGATTAAGGGCAGTGGCTAATTCTTCAGCAGCTTCAGATTTACCGGAGCGGGCACCACCAAGAATAAATGATAAA
>JAKAZS010000075.1 GCA_021815785.1 bacterium | reverse complement strand
AGTTGAAATAAATTTTGTTAAAATAAATCATGCTAAATTTATCAATTTTAAAATCTACCAAGCCATTAATAGGCATGTCCATTCTTCTGGTTTTACTGTATTTAGTAAATCCTCAAGCTAATGCACAAAACGCCCCATCTCCAAATTCAGCTAACAATACTAAAATAGCTGATACATCTAACTCTTCCACTGAAAGTACCTTAAAGCCAAAAATAAATACCAGTTCAGCAACTGATACCAATACTAATTCAACTACCGATACTAAGTCAACGCCTGAGCCTTCAACTAAAAACGAATTAAAGCCAGAAATAAATACCAGTTCTGATTCCAAATCAAATCCAAGTTCAACTACTGGTACTAAGTCAGAAAACAGCTTAAATAATGATAGTGAAACCGAACGGGCTAAACAAACTAATGCTGGGGCAGAAGAAAGCAAAGAATTGGGCAAGAATGCAACTATCGGTAAAGTTATTACTTCAACCATAAAAGGTGAAAATAATGAAAGAATTAAATCCTTTATCATAAAATCACCAGTAACTATTAGTAGTTTTGTTATCTGTAGTGTCGTTGGCACACCAATAGCTATTAGCCGTTGCCTAAAGCGAGAAATTCCATTTCGCTGCAAAGAAACTCAAGAATTAGGTGGCGTTCCCAAAAAACTTGGCAGTTATTTTTATGACGCTTTTTTTGGTATTCCTTCTGGAATAATGAGTGGGGTCTGTTTTGGCGTGTGTGATGGAGTTTATGACAGTTATGTAGGCATGGAAGATGCTCCTTTTAGCCAAAAATCCATAAGTCTCGAAAAACTATATAAGTAATATCTTTAATTAAACTTATATACAATTGTATTAATTTTAAAATTTATACAACATTAAAAATTACTCAAAAATCACTAAAATCATTTATACTTAATATTATTACTTATAGGGGGTCAATATGAAAAATAGCAATTACTTAAATGCTTTTTTAATTATTTTAATGTTCAGTATTATTAATTCCAATATTGCTTTAGCTGGTGATGAAGGTTCTGCTACCTTTAAGAATAATTGTGCAGCCTGTCATGCTGGCGGCAAAAATATTATGTCGCCCAATAAACCAATTATTGGCTCTAGTGAATTAAAATCTAAAGAAAAATTCACTAAATTTTTATCCACTACCCATGGAGTTATGCCATCTTTTGCGAAAATTGCCAGTGACGAACCAACTTTAAATGGTCTATATGAATATGTCAAGACTTTAAAATAATGTTTGCTACTTATTGAATAAAGATTCTGGCGGTTGCCAAAAAGTCCGAAAATCTCTAAAAAATAAACTACTAAAAAATACCTAAAGATTTGTTAACAATCATTAGGTATTTTTTATGTTACTCAAAATCAGTCTGAGTAGTCATGTACTCTTAAATTGTCAATAACTATAGCTTTAACTAAGCAAAAATTGCTTAAAAATGAACTTGACTATTACTTAAATAAGCTAATATTAAAAATAATTTTCTCCAGCTAAATTAAAAAAATATCCGATAATTCGTCAGCAAAGTCGTACTTAAAAATGAATAAGCCATATAAAGCATCGTGTCTAATTTTATTAATCATCTTGGATTATCTAATAATCAACACTTTAGCCTGTGCTGGCTTAAAACTAGCTAGTTCACAATTAGAAAATAATCCTTGCCCAAACAAATTTGAAATTAAACTCAATAATATTATTAATACAAAACAGGCTCAAAATGGCGCTAAAATTTCGGGATATACCACTAATGAATTCTACCTTGACAATGAATTAATTCCTTTAAATAGTCAAGTCCAAGGCCATATCACTTATATCCAAAAAGCCCGAAAACTTTTAAAATCAGAATTTTCTAAAGATAAATGGCTCCATTCAGGTGGTTACATTGGTCTGGAATTTGATCGGATTATTACTCCCAATAAAACCATCATTACGATTGCTAAACCAGCTCCAAAAACCAAAGTAATGCTTACGAAACACCTGCCGGACAATCATTCTAATCCGAATCAAGATAATTTAGCTAATACCAACGATAATTCGACTGAACTTAATTTAAATCTTAAAGTTAACCAAAACAGTATTAACTCAGTTAAGGAAAATATTGAATTTCAACACCGCAGTGACTTAATTGTTAATAACGATTTTTTAATAACGCCATCCATACTTAAACAAGTCAAAAACAATGCCATACCCATGGGTATTCATACAGCCGCTATGTTTGGCGGTATTATTTCTATGGGAATTTTACCCTTAGCCTATGGAACAGCTGGTGCCGTAAAACCTTCTTTTGTCTTAAGACACGAAATTACCCCAGATCAAAAACATCCCCGTTTAAAGGCTTTTGGTATTGGTTTTAGCGAAGGACTACCCGGTGGGTTTTTAATAGCCGGAGCCTTCATTGATGGTGATGAAGCAATTTTACTGCCAGGCGATAAAATAACCTTAACCACTGATTTAAATCCCAACTTAAAAGCAACCAAGTCAACCCAGGCTGAGTTAATCAACAAACAATAATTGGGTGTTAAACAAAATCAAACTAAACGCGAGAATAGTAGCCTAAGCGCCAAGATAATATCCTCACACGATTTTAGCGTAAACAAAATCAAAGCCAAAATAATTGCTAAGCTATGAAGATTGTTTTCAATCCAATGATTGTTGACCGGAACAATTCAAAGCTTAATAATCTGTTTTTAAAACTGGGGCAGACGAGGGGATTCGAACCCCCGCATACCGGAACCACAATCGAATGCCTTAAACACTTGGCGACGCCTGCCACAAAGTTTTATATGTTTATTGTATTATAATTTATCTATTAATGACTTTTTCATTATTAATACTTTAAAATTTTTTAAATAAATTAATGTTTTTGGTAAATAAATAACCCAACAGTTAATATCTAATAAATTACAACTTAATGCATAAAAATTGGTAATAGTTTAGCTAATAAACCACCAATGCCAAAGGCTAAAACCCACGACATAAACCAAATGGACAAGGCGATTTTGGCACCACGTTCTTTAATCATCACCCCAACAGTAGCAATACAAGGGACAAATAAAGTTATGACAATCATGGCAACAACCGCCTGAACTGGGGTCATAACCACTTGCGTCAAGCCAAACGAAGCAAAATCACGCCTGACGATCCCCAAAATAAAAGTTGTAGCTACGCGCGGATCGTTTGGCAAATTTAACCAGTTAACGGTAATAGGTTTAACCATTTGCACAAAAACATCTAACAAACCAAGCATTTGCGCTATCGTTACCACCAGGCTAGCCAGGGCAAACATGGGTATAGACTCTTGTAAAAAACTAAATGACTTACCCCAGGTTTTACTTAAAACATTACGGATACGAGGCATGCGCATCGGTGGCAAGTCAATGATTAAACCAGCCGAATCACCCGGTAAAATGGTATTCAAGACTAAACCAGCGATAGCCAACATGGAAAATACAATAGTCAAATAAACTAGCCATGCGACAGATCCGCCACAACTAGCTAAAACTCCAGAAACAACACCTAATTGAGCCGAACAAGGAATCGCAATTCCCAGTAAAGCTGTAGCTATAATTTTTTCACGTCGCGTTGTTAATAACCGCGTGGTAATAGTTGCCATCGTTACACAACCTAGACCTAAAATTAAGGGAATAATCGCCCTACCATTTAAACCAATTTTATTTAACAGCCTATCTACTAAAACAGCTAATCTAGGTAAATAGCCCGAGTCTTCCAAAAGGGATAAGCCTAAGTAAAAGCCAAGTACTAAAGGGAAAAGTAAAGCAAATAAGTAGGTAACGGTCAAGGTTAAAATGCCATATTCACCTACTAAAATGTTACTTAGACCAGATTGAATATTATGATAATGCCAAAAATTATAATTTATTTCATTAACTGGGTATTGGCAAGCCATTTTCGTAAATTGCTGATATTCCTGTTTATTGCCAATAAAGCCCTGGGGAAAATAAAAATCAGTATCATTAACCTTAATGGTAACGGGACTTATAAAAGCAAATACTTCTTTAATTTTAGGCTCATAATAAATTTTCATTCCTTGTTTTTCGGTAATATCAACAAGTTTCTGGGCAATGATTACGCCTAATAACTGATAAAAAAGCAGATAACAAACTAAAAAAGCAATACAACTACCCCAAAACGGGTGAATTAAAAACGACCCTAGTTTTTTCGAAAAATTAAGCTTCTGACTCTTATAGATTACACAAGCGTTATAAATGTCATTAACTTTACCGCGCCGCATTGAATATATTTCATCACGTAATGAATGGTAATTTTGCAGCGTTTCTAATTTAGTTAAATTATCATCTTCCAACAATAAAATAGCCTGAGCCTGACTTAAACCATTTTTAATTATAGGTTGAATTTTATCCGCTAAAAAACCTTTTAGAACAGGGAAACAGGCTCGATTAAGATTCGTTTTAATATTTTCAATACCTAAATTGCTTACAGCAACACAAGTTAAAACCGGAATCTGCAAAATAGCTTCAAGCTGGGCAATATCTATGGTTAGACCGTTAGCTATAGCCTCATCCCATTGGTTTATGACTAAAATCATCGGCTTGCCAAAATCAATCAATTGCTGGGTTAAAAACAAATCCCGATCCAAGCTTAAAGCTGAAACAACGTTAATAATTAGATCCGCGTGAAGTATCCCACTGCGGGCAACAATTTCCTCATCATTAAGACTCGATACCCCATAAATACCTGGAGTATCTATTAAAGTATAGTTTTTCTGGGCACAAGTTAACGAAGCAGTGGCAATTTCAATAGTTGTGCCAGGATAATTACTTACATCCATTTTAAGACCAGTCAAGGCATTAAAAATAACTGACTTACCGACATTAGGATTTCCGACTAAGGCAATTACATCAGTTTTATTTAAATTGGCATTTAAACTGTTAAAATTATTTTGTTGTGATTTTGAATTAACTTTAGAAATCGAAGGCACAATATTAACCTAATCTAATCTACCAATTATTGAGAAAGTATTGCAATATAATGAGAAATGATATCAATAAAAACCGATTATTTCAAGTAAACTACTTACAACTATTACAATCTTGTAAAATAAAGCTAAAATCATTAACTTTAATTCAGCTTTTGTTAATCTGTGCCTATTTTTTTCCGTTGACTTTAGGCCACTGCCAAGAACCAAAACTAAGTTTTCCACTGCAATATACTTTAGCTAATGGACTTAAAGTAATTCTGCTCAAAGAAAATTCTTTACCCGTAGTTAGCGTCCAAATGTGGTATCAATCGGGCAGTGTCAATGAACGTATTGGTAAAACCGGTTTAGCTCACTTAACTGAACATATGCTCTTTAAAAAACTGGGAAATTTGCGCAGCAATGAAATTGGTTTAATTTTAGCCAGAGCCGGAATTAAATATAATGCTGCTACCAGCCAGGATTTTACTACATTTTATGAATTAGGGACAAAAAACAATTTAAAATTAATGCTCAATACTGAGTCCTTACGTATGAAAGAAGCTAAATTTACCCAAACTGATTTAAATATTGAAAAAAATAATATTTATAAAGATATTCAAGCTCAAATCAATGATAATCAAAAACTTTTAACCAGTGAAATTGAAGCCTGTGCCTATCAACGACACCCTTATCAAAATCCATTATGTGGCATGGCTGAAGATATTGAAAAAATAACTTTAGCCGATATTGAAAATTTTTATAAAAGTAATTTTATCCCTAATAATGCAACCCTTATCATAGTCGGCGATTTTAATAAAGCGTCCACAATTAATCTTATTGAAAAACTTTTTAGTCCAATCAGTAAAGGTAAAATTACCCACCATCAAAATTTAGCCAATCCTTCAATTTTATATGATCATCGTATCTGTATCCATAAACCGGCCAAGCAAAATGTTATCAATTTTGCTTATCGAGCCCCTAAAGCTACCGATAAATTAGCGGTAAGTGAATTAGTAATGGAAAATCTCATTGACAATGAGTTAAAAAAGCACCTAAATCAGCCTAATGCTCTATTGAAAAATTATGACTGTACTTACAACCTTAGACACGAACCAGGATTATTTACCATTTCTTTGACAACAACTAATGATACCAGTATCAATAATCTGGAAAATGAGTTGGCAAATATCTTTAAAAGTCTCAACAATACATCTACTCAAGATTTAACTAGAGCCAAAAATGCTGCTTATTTTAATTTGGCTAATGAATTTACCGGGCCTTATGAGTTAGCTTTTGAACTTGGGCTATGTCAAAGTTATGGAGATTGGAACCTAGTCTATAAATATTTAGCCGAAATTAATACGGTTACTAATAACGATATTAAAAATCTACTTACTACATATTTTAATTCCAATAACCGCATTATCGCTTATGTAAGCCCTGGTAGTGATACCAATCCTAAAATAAATCAGATTACATCAATTTCATCAAATCAGGGTAAACCGGTCAGTAAAAATATCAGCCTAAAAAAAACTAACTCGAAAGAATCAACTGACAATAACGCAAAACATGTTTTAAAACCAAGCAAAATATCCAGTAAGAAAACTACCCCCAAAACTAATACAGTAGGTAAGCATCGAACCAAAGTCCTACATTATGAAGAAAGTGAAATTAATAATGAGATAAATATTGATGAAAATATCCATCCTGAAAATAATAGTTTTAATTCAACCCTCGAAAATGAAACGGTAAACTCACAATTAACTTCTAATCTTAAACTTACCAATTTAAAAAACAATGTAAAATTACTAGTACTGACTAATAAATTATCACCTTTAGTATGCTTAACAGGTAGTATTGGTGATACTAATGAATTAAACAATAAAAATATCATTGCTCTAGCTAAATTTTATGTCTATCTATTAAATAACCCGAATTTAATTGATAAAAATGATTCAAGTAACCAGATTCAAGATGACTTAGGTATCGATAAATCTAGCCAATTACATTTTTTCATTGAAAATGGTAAATTGTGCTATAAAATTGTTTTTCTCGCTCAAAATGTAAATTTAGTTCTCCCGATTTTAAAACATCGGTTAGAAATTAATTGGTCTAAAGACTTAGATCTTGATAAGTATAAAACTAATTTTAGTAAAATTTTAGCTAATGAATATAATTCGATTGCCCAGGTTACTAATGATTCAGTGTTACGAGCCTTAATTAATAAAGACAGTATATATTACCCATTATTTATTGATAAATTAATTAAAAATCTTAATAATATTAAAATTGAAGATTTAAAAGATTTTCAAAATAATTTACTTAACGTAAAACCAAAATTAATTGTTTTTACTGGTCTGATTGAAAATACCCAGGCCATAGACTATACAAATAATTATTTAGGCAATTTAAAAGCTAACCAAAATTCAAATCAAAGTATTAAACTTAAAATTGCCCAACCGACTATTTTAAAATCTACCGTTTTTACTCATTTATATGAAAACAAAAAAATTCTGGCAAATTTTAGCCGGTTAATTAATTGTGACAGCTCAATAAATGATTTATTAGCTAACTTATATATTGCTGATTGTGCTTTAGTTACGCATCCAATTTACGCTAAATTAAATAAACCGGTATTTATTAATTCGCAAAAACAAAATTTATTTAATGAAATAAATTCCAAAATACAATACTTACCAGATTTCTTATTATGGTCATTAAGTATGCCGTTAAATAAAACCAATTATAAAACAACCCTAAATTCCTTAAAAATAGAAATGGCTAATTTTACTAAATCATTTTTGACTAATGATGAGTTAAAAGAAACCAAAAAATATCTAAGCAATACTTTACCCATTGCCTTACAAAATAATATTATTACAGCTAGTCTTAGTTTATTACAACCGTTAGCCGAAAAAACCACCAATTTTGAATTAACTAATTTAATAAATAGCATTAACCAGGTTAATTTAACTAATTTAAATAAATTTGTGGTAAATAAATTTTATCCCCAAAAATCAAGCCTAATCATCTTAGAAACTCGTGAAAAAAATTAATAAAGTATATAAATATCGATTCAAATAAATTAATTATCATTATGTGCTATAGTAATATATATTAGCTCATTATTTAATTTGGATAGATATATGTTAAGTAGCCCTGTTGATATGGTTTTAGTTGGTGTAGCCGCACTATTAATTTTTGGCCCAAAAAGATTACCCGAATTAGGTAAATCATTAGGTCAAGGTCTAGGCAATTTTAAAAAAGCCTTAACCGATGCCAGTGATGGACTTAATAATCCAAGTTCTACGCCGATAGTAAGTTCTAAGGATCCACAATTGACTGAAAACAAGTCAAGTGAAGAACAATCATAATTTACCATCTATATATTCCTACAATCTATGGTAAACGACCAAGATAAAAAAATTAATTTTAGCGTTCAAGCTAGTTTTAATCCAGCAGGTGATCAGCCTAAAGCTATAAAAATGCTAACTCATGGGGTCTACGAAAAACTAACCCCACAGACTTTACTAGGTGTAACCGGATCTGGTAAAACGCTTACCATGGCTCATGTAATTGCCGAAACCCGAAAGCCCGCCCTTATTCTAGCCCATAATAAGACTTTAGCCGCTCAGTTATACAATGAAATGAGCGAATTTTTCCCCAATAATCATGTAGAGTATTTTATAAGCTACTATGACTATTATCAGCCTGAATCATACATTCCTTCCACCGATACCTTTATTGAAAAAGAAGCCAGTATCAATGAGGAAATCGATCGCTTAAGACATTCAACAACCCGATCGCTATGGGAACATCAAGATGTTATTGTCGTAGCCAGTGTCAGTGCCATCTATGGCCTAGGGGTACCGGAACGCTATTATCAGCATAGTTTTACCTTAAATAAACAGGATGAATATGACCGGCAAAACCTTATTCGTAAATTAATTGAAATTCACTATAACCGTAATGATTTTGAATTAAAACGAGCCACTTTTAGGGTGCGTGGCGATGTTTTAGAAATATTCCCGGCTTACGAAGAAAATATCATTCGCCTAGATTTTTTTGGTGATGAAATTGAAAAGATTTTAATGATAAACCCAGTTTCTGGTGAAGTTTTAAGTTTTGAGGATAGTATCACAATTTATCCAGCCAAGCATTATGTTTTAGGCGAGGATGAATTAGAATTGGCGCTTAAACAAATTCAAATAGAATTAGCGGACCGACTGCACGAATTAAACGCTCAAAGCAAATTAGTTGAAGCTTACCGCTTAGCTCAACGCACCAACTTTGACCTGGAAATGATTAAGGAAATTGGTTATTGCAATGGTATTGAAAATTATTCACGGATTCTCGAAAACCGTGACGTCGGCGAACCACCGCAAACGCTATTGGATTATTTCACTAGGCGTTTTGGCAATGATGGCTTTTTGACTTTTATCGATGAATCCCATGTCTCAATCCCCCAGTTAAGAGGTATGTTTAAAGGCGATAGGGCACGTAAGGATACGTTAATTGAGCACGGTTTTAGACTTCCCTGCGCTAGGGACAATCGACCTTTAACATTTGAAGAATTTTGGGCAAAAGCTCAAAATGTAATTTTTGTATCAGCTACACCAGCTGAATTTGAATTAAGTATCAGTAAACAAGTAGTGGAACAGATTATTCGCCCTACCGGTCTAGTTGATCCCGTTATTGAGATTCGCCCCATTAAAACCCAAATTGACGACCTTATTAAAGAAATTAAAATACGTCAAAATCTTAAACAGCGAACCCTGGTTACCACCTTAACTAAACGGATGGCGGAAGATTTAAGTGACTATTTAAATCAACTTGGTTTGAATGTCAAATGGTTACACTCTGATATTGATGCTTTGGACCGAGTTGAATTATTAAGGGATCTACGGCTGGGCGTATTTGATGTATTAATTGGTATTAATTTATTACGTGAAGGTCTCGATTTACCCGAAGTAACATTAGTTGCCATCATGGAAGCTGACAAAGAAGGCTTTTTGCGCTCGCAGCGCTCACTAATTCAAACTATTGGCCGAGCAGCACGTAATGTTGATGGTAGAGTTATTCTTTATGCCGATAAAATAACTGATTCAATGAATATAGCCATAACCGAAACCAATCGCCGCCGCCAAATTCAGATTGAATATAATACGGTAAATAATATTCAGCCAAAAACCATTGAAAAGTCATCCACTAATACATTGCTTGATGCCTTAAGAGGCCAAAATCAGGAAAATTCAAAAAAAAATAAATTCAAAGTCAACGAAACAACTGATTTAAATGACTATTTAGAAAATTTGAATAATATCCAACTTAATACTCTCGCCCATAAACTTGAAAAGGAAATGCAAAACGCGTCTAAAGTTTTAGACTTTGAAAAAGCCGCTTTATTAAGAGATCAGTTAAAGAATATACACAATTTAATTAAAGTAAAAGACGTAAACTCAAAAGAATAAGCAATTATTAAATTTAAATAATTGTCAATAGTTAAAACTATATTAATATAGGCTGTACAAATGAAAATTCATAATTATACTAAAAATATAGTGTTGCCAAGAAATTTAATTTACTTTACCCATATTGACTTTTAGTCTACTTGCTTAAAATAAGTTAATTTAAATGCCAATACTTCTCAATAAGATTGACTTAATTTTTTCGTTAATCATAAAGCAAGAGAAATTGACTAAGCTCATCAAACTAGGCCAATTTAAGGCATCCAAGTAATATTAACAAGAGCCATTCAATAACTCATTTAAAAATATATCCATATTAGTTTTAATGAGGCATAAAAATGACAAAACACCACCCTGTTGAAAATGATCGAATGTTAGGGCAACTTCTCGTAGATGATGACAACATTGCCAAACGTGGCGAAATAGATGAATTAGATTTAATTGATGAAACTGATCAGTTTCCAATTATTCTTGAAGATGAACCATCATTAGATGATGATGATGATACGCTGGACTTGCCAATAACGAAAGAAGTTGTCACCGAAGACTCCGTAAGGCTATATTTAAGAGAAATTGGTCGTATTCAACTATTAAAACCTGATGAAGAAATTGAATTAGCCCGAAAAATTTTACAAGGTGATATGATTGCTAAACGCAAATTAGTTCAGGCCAATTTACGCTTAGTTGTTTCCATTGCAAAAAAATATATTGGTCGGGGCTTATCCTTCTTAGATCTTATTCAAGAAGGAAATTTAGGTTTAATTAGAGCTAGTGAAAAATTTGACCATGAACGTGGTTATAAATTTTCCACCTATGCTACCTGGTGGATTCGCCAGGCCATAACTAGAGCCTTAGCTGATAAATCGCGAACCATAAGAGTGCCAGTTCATATGGTAGAAACAATCAATAAGCTTAAAAAAGTCACCCGTCAGCTGGCTCAGGAATTAAACCGCAAGCCTACGGAAGCAGAGTTAGCTAAAGGCATGGATGTTTCAATTGTTAAATTACATGAAATTATCAAAGCCGCTAAAGAACCTATATCATTAGAAACTCCCATTGGCAAGGAAGAAGACTCTAGACTGGGCGACTTTGTTGAAGATGCTGAAACTGACAGACCAGAAAACACCGTAACTCATGAGTTATTACGTCAGGATTTAGCTAAAATGCTTAATGAATTAACTCCTCGTGAGCGTGATGTTTTAAGGCTAAGATTTGGTTTAGACGATGGCCGGCAGCGAACCCTAGAAGAAGTTGGCCAAATGTTCGCAGTTACACGCGAACGGGTTCGTCAGATTGAATTCAAAGCTTTAAGAAAGCTTAGACAACCTGGACGATCCTCAAAATTACGTGAATATTTATAAATCAATTAGTTTTAAGAGCCCAAAATAATTTTGGGCTCTTAAATTTGTAAGAAGAAGGACAAATTGGTAAGTTCAGACGATAAGGCAAATTCTCGTTCCCCATTTCATGGCGATGAAAGTGGGGATATTTTTGCCATGGAAAATACCAGTCCCAAAATCAACAGCAATGAAATACGTAGCATTGAGACCCAATCAGGTTTTGAACTTATTTTAAAAAAAATTAAAAATAAAACAATGTTTTTAGTTAAACGTAAAATTGGTACGCCACCAGCTAGTCAAATTATTTTAACCCCTGATGAAGCTAATTGTTTTGCCCAAATTCTAGCCACTAATGATAAAGTAAACCCAAGTGGGGAGCCTAATGAAACCAATAATTTAAATTACACAGATTTTGATGAATTCTCTTTAGAAAATTATCGATCCAGCCGCAACCGTAAATCAACCAAAAAATTTAAAACACCTTTAAAAATTATTGGTATTATTGTTCTGGCTAAAATCTTAATTCTTATTGGCCTTTTTTTCGGCGGTATTTCGCATTTTGGTCAGCCGCATAAAAATCAAAAAGTAACGGCGGATCTTATTCTTAATGACGAAGACTATATTAAAAATTTTATTACTCAATTTATAATTAATTTTTATGAATGTAAAAATTATAATCTACCGTTTACTAAGGTTATTCTAACATTAGCCAATCTTAATCCGGCGCTTGGCAATGACTATTTCCAAGACATTCAACCTAATTCAAACAAAAACTCCATACCCAACAATCTTATTCTTAACGTGCAAAATATTAGCTTAGGTAAAATCCAAAATAAATCACGTGATATAAGTCTAACTTTTGTAGTTAAATCAGTAAATTCAACGAATAATTATAATGTCAAATTAACCATTTCCTGTTCTAAAAATGCTATTGGCATTCCTCAAATTGTAGTTGAAAAAATCGAACCTATATTTATAAAATTTTAATATAATGTATAATTTAAATTGGTTGTTTAGGCAGGCTTAAATTTACTAATTATTTTATAAGGACATATATGGGTGAATCAGGATTTTTAATTTTACTAGTTGTAGTAATCTTAGGCTTTGGCATGTTTTTTATGGGTGGCAATAATTATATTGTCAATAGAGTATATACAGTTGACACCAAAGATCTGGCCAATATGAATGTTAATAAACAAAATTACCAATCAGTAATAAGTAAACTTAACGATGTGGCTACCCACTCATATTTAGATAATAATCCAAAATCACTCAATGATCTTACTACTTTTAAACAAACTTTAGCCTTACTTGAAAAAGCCAAGCAATTTACCACTGACAGTCCAAGCCTTTATAGCAGTATGGGTGTTGTCCAAAATCAAATTGCTAGCTTTATAGATCTGCAAACACCAAACGATCCAGAAATTATTAAAAATCTAGAAAACTCCGTTACCAATTTAAAACAAGCCCTCAAACTTAAACCTAAAGATAATTTTAATCTATTAGTACTGGCCGATTCACTTATTCAATTAAGTCAAAAATATTCTAACCAGCAAGAGTCAGCCCTAAGCTATGCAAATGAAGCTAACAACAATTTAGGTCTAATTGACAACCAGACACTCCAAGTTAATTTAAAAATTCTTTATGCCAACGAAGCTGTCAACCTAGCTAATATTAAATCCGTGCTTAATCAAGCCAATGCTAACGACTTATATCAAACAGCTATAACAACTTACTTAAGCTTGCTTACTAAAAATCCCAATGATATTACCATAAATACCAATTTGGCCAGCTGTTATATGAATCAAGCCAATCAGTATTTACAAAAAAATGATACCACTGATGCCATAATATACATAAATCAGGCAGTTAACATTGAACAAAAAATTGTTATGCTTAATCCTAAAGATTTTGAGTCGCTAAATAATTATGCTAGAGATTTAACTATATTAGCTCAAGTAAACCAACAAATTGGCAATAAATTAGAAGCCGTAAAATCATATACACTGGCCTTAGATATCAATAATCGAATGTTGACGCTTAAACCTAATGACAATCAATTGCTATCGAATATTAGTATATTAAACCAACAAATCAACCAACTTAAGTAGTTACCTAGAACTCAAATATAAGACTCTGTGCCAATTTCCACAATTAGCACATTATAAAAACAAAGAAATCAAGGTTTTTAATCAATACTAAAATGCAATGTCAGGTAGCTTTTGCCACCAAAGATAGTCCTATC
>JAKAZS010000143.1 GCA_021815785.1 bacterium | reverse complement strand
TCCGATTTATAAAGCTTTTTTCTATCTGTTTAAAAGATCAACAATCTAACACCATAATTTGGTCGTGGGATGGTAAAGCTAAAAATTTACATCAATATAACCACCAGTCTATGTTTATTACTAATAATGAAAATAATGGGGTTATTTTAGCTCTTCTTGATAATGATGCCCATATAAACTTTGATTTTACAACAGAATTCAAGCAAAAACTTACTTTAGAAATTGAATTATCCTGGCCAAATTCACCAGATTATTTCTTTATTGAAAAAGACCTTAAAGAATTTAATAATCAATTAAAGATAACTAATCAAGAAATTATGCATTTAAATCTTGAGGTAACGAAAAAAAATGAACTAGCAAACAGCCTGACCAAAACGCTTGAAGAAAAATACCATGAAGTTAATAATCTAACCAAAACACTTGAAACAACTTACCAAGAAATTAAACTTAAAAATATTAATATCGAAGCTCGATATAATGAAATAAGCCAATTACATAACGACTTGGCTTTACAAAATAATAAAATCGAATCATTGCAACACGAATGCAATTTAACCACCGAAAAAAACAACCAACAACACTGGGAAATTATTGACTTAAAAGATTCCATCAACCAAAAATCTGAACATATTAAAAATTTAAATCATCAAATTGAACAATTACAAATGCAAATCAATAATATAGTCAAATCAAAAAGTTGGATAATCACTAAGCCATTAAGATACATCTTACGCAATTTTAAAAAGTCAAATGCCTCTATTGTGACATCAAACGATATTCCAGTTGAAGATAATAATACCAATGAAATATCTAAACAAACGCTCGAAACGAGTACAAACACAGCTAATAGCTATTATGAAACATTATTTAACGATAATAATAACCCATCACAAGATTATATAGAGTTTAAGCAATACCCTGAATTACAAACTACCATTAAAGCCATAGCGTTTTATCTACCACAATTTCATCCTATACCCGAAAATGATAAATGGTGGGGAGTTGGCTTTACCGAATGGACTAATGTCAGTAAAGCTATTCCTCAGTTTACCGGTCACTATCAGCCACGATTACCAGGTGAATTAGGCTTTTATGATTTAAGATTAATTGACATCATGAAACGTCAAATTGAATTAGCCAAAAACTATGGTTTATTTGGTTTTTGTTTTCACTATTATTGGTTTGGCGGAAAAAAATTACTCGAAAAACCAATTGAAGCTTTTTTAAATAATAAAAGTCTGGATTTTAAATTCTGCCTTAATTGGGCTAATGAAAATTGGAGCAGGCGCTGGGATGGCAAAGAAGATGATATATTAATAGGTCAAAGTCATAGCGAAGAAGATGATATTAATTTCATTAAAGAAATGACTAAATATTTTAACGATGAAAGATATATAAGAATTGATGGCAAACCATTATTAATGGTATATCGCCCTTCATTATTTCCCAATCCCCAAGAAACTGCGACCAGATGGCGGGAATACTGTACGAATCAAGGAATTGGCGAAATATATTTGGTATCAACGCAATCATTTGATAATATAAACCCATTAGACATTGGCTTTGATGCCTGTACTGAATTTGCGCCAAATAATATGAAAATTGATCATTATAATTTAACCAGTGAAGTAAAACTTGTTTCCCCTAATTTTCAAGGATCTGTTTATGATTATTTAGCAGGGCTAAAGCATTGTTCTGAATACCTTAAACCTGAATATACCAAGTTTAGAGGTATTTGTCCAAGCTGGGACAATGAAGCCCGAAAACCAGGTAAAGGAACAATATTACATAATGCCAATCCGCAAAATTATGAGATATGGTTAGATAATATTTGTGATTTTACAAACAAAAATTTAGCCGATCCTGAAAAGCTTATTTTTATTAATGCCTGGAATGAATGGGCTGAAGGTGCAATTCTAGAACCTTGTCGCAAATACGGTTATGCTTATTTAGATAAAACCAATAATATTTTACAAAAATACGCTGTTAAAAAATAAGTAAATTATCTTTAATACCAACAATACAATTTATTTATCAACATTTTTAATGTTTTTTCTCATATCTCGAAGCGGTTTCGTAACCTTCCATGATATAGATGTAGCCATATCAGTTAAGGCATTTTCACTGGTAATTAGTTTTTGTTTAAGGTTAGTAATTTCTTCTTTTAATAAGTCGATTTCATGGATTTGATTATTAATATTCTGGTTAAACGAGCTTATTTTAGCTTCAGTATCCTTGAGTTTTATATCTTTTGCAGCAATTTCGTTAGCATACATATTAATATTTTCATTATACTGCTGTTCTTGAAGCGCAATTGTTTTAATACTATTATCAACTTGTTCACGTAATTTTGCTATTAGATCTTCATATTGATTTTTTTGCATTATTAAATTTTCTTGGTGTATGCTAGCAAGATTACCATAATAACTATCAGCTATTGCCAAATTATCCTTTTCAGTTTGAAGCAATTTAATAATATATTTGGGTTGAGAAATGTTTTGAATAATTTCATTATACAAATTAATAACTTTACTCTCTAACGGGCTTTGGGACAGATTTTGGATTTTATTACAATCCTGATGCTTGAGTGAAGTATCAATAAATTCATTAATAAGGGGATTTTCTGAAATATAACCGAAATAAGTATTATAGTCTAAATTAAATTCATTAGCCAATCGACCACAATAATCATTAAAATTATTCATTAATTCATTATAAGAAGAAAATGAAACATTAGATTCATTAAGATAATCAACAGGTTCTAATATATGACGCAACCACAATAA
>JAKAZS010000142.1 GCA_021815785.1 bacterium | reverse complement strand
AATTTCATCATTAAATATGCCATGAAAGCGTATGTATTGACAGTCAGTAATACTTTTAAGCAATGTCAAATCATTACCATAGGCTTGCCTCAGACTTAAAACCGCTCTACCAGATCCAAACATCTGTTCCCAGAAATGCGGGAATAAAGTAGTTGCAGCATTAGCATCAATAGTAATCATTTCATCATCCTGACTTGCCCAAGACTGGGGGAGAAACATTAGCCACAAAGCTAAGACTAAACTTAAATATTTTTTCAAAGTGATTTTTCCGGTTGTTTTGATTTAGCTAAATTAAATTGGGTTGATTAAATTAAAATGCTAATTAATTAAAAGTGTTAAAATTATATTTTATCATTAAAACTTTTCAAATAATCCTTAAATAATATCTGATGTAGTGATTTTTCTTACAATCACTCATTCAATGTATTTTCTTGTTGACAAAGGGTATTTTAATTTGAGCCTATTACGTCAAGAGCTTAAGTAAACTTAATAAATACAAGCCTATCGGATTATCAAGTGGGAAAAGTATATTTAGAACTTAGACTATATTTAACTGGCCAAAAGCAGAAAATTATCATAATTTGAATTAGCCAATCATGAATTGAAAAAAATTAAATATGAAACCAATTCTAACACCTGAAAATCTTCAACGCTTAGAAGAAAAAATAGCCAAAGACCCTAAAGCCTATGAAAAGCAAGTAATTTTTCTAGCTTTATTAGGTTATGGGTTTGTGTTTGGTGTAGCTGTCTTATTATTTTTGTTTACTATACTTATTTTTTTTGTTATCGGGCATTTTCATTTATTCATATTTATTAAATTTTTACTTATTTATTTTGTTTTTATCTGGCTTGTTTTAAAATCCATGTGGGTAAAATTTTCAGAACCTCAGGGAATTATTATTAAACAAGCTCAAGCCCAAAAATTATTTGAATTAATTGAAGAAGTACGTAAATATGCTGAAAGTCCTATTGTTCATGAAGTAATCATTAACGAAGATTTTAATTGTGCTATTGTACAATACCCAAGATTAGGTATTTTTGGATATTATAAAAATATATTAATACTTGGCTTGCCACTCTTAGAATCATTAACCCAGGCTGAATTTAAAGCCGTCTTAGCTCATGAAATGGGGCATTTATCAGCTAAACATGGTATATTTAGTTCATTTATTTATCATGTAAGAGTAACCTGGGAACAGATTTATCACAATTTAAGTCAGAATAAAGCGTTAGTCAATTTGCTGATTTTAGAATTTGCTAACTGGTTTGTACCTTATTTTGATTTACATTCTTTAGCTTTAATTCGTGAACAAGAAAATGCTGCTGATCAATTAGCAGCTAAAATTACTAATCCAGAAATTTCAGCTAAAGCTTTAATAAAAATAGTTCTTTTGCAAAATGATTTTCAATTAAAACTAACTAAATTTATTCAAGATCAAATTATCATCCATCCAAAACCACCTGACAATATGGCTTTTGCATATCGCAATATTATCGGCAATAAACATGATGCAAATGAAATTGTAAAAACTATTGAGGAAAATTTCAAACAACATGGTTTATTTGATACTCATCCAGCCTTGCTAGAACGCTTAAAACATATATTACCTAATAAAAATTGGTTGGATTTAAATAGTGTAGTTACTGAATTATTAGACATATCGCAAGATTCAGTTAAAGCTGTTGATTTATTGCAAAAAAATTCAATGCTGAATATTTGGAGTTTCATAATCAAACTGAAGAAGCTAAGATTTATCATCAACGTCTGGAAAAGTTAAATAATGAAATTATTAAAACTTTAGCCGAGGTTAAGGGCGTTAACAATAATGATATTATTCATGAACATGGTTTAGCCGAACAAGAGATTGTGGAAGTTGGCAGTATTTTAAATTTAATACCTCAAATTGATAAAGTGTATTTGCTTAGAAAAACTGTGCCAGCTATTTTAGGAGGCTATCAGTTCATTTTAATAATTAAATTTACAAGACCTAATTGGTTTAATATTTATCATGATAATATTTTAAATAAATTAGACCAGATTTTGCATATGCCTGCTGGTTATTATTTTCAGCTTTTAAGTTATACAGCTTTTAGCCAAAGCCTTTTAAAGATTTGCAATTTTTCTAATGGGTTAATTTATGATAAAAAATTATTTAAAGCCCAACCTGGTTTAAGAAGTACCGATTTACCCAAAAATGATTTATCCAATACTTTAATTCGTTTATTTTTTAAATATAAAGTACGAATTATTGTTATTTTATTCTTCTTATCTTTTATTTGGTGGGGTTTAAATACTAAAAATAATGAAATTGAAAATCAATATATTCAATCACTAGATTATGGTGATTATGTTAAAGCAGTACAAGCTAAAATTAAATTGCATTGGAAGCCACCAAAAATTGATAAATCACTAAAAACCAAAGTACTTTTTACCATTAACAATACTGGCAAAGTAACACAAATAAAAGTTTTACAATCTTCAGGTAACCCAGCGTTTGATCAGGCTGCTTTAAACTGTGTTTTAGAAGCTAGTCCATTTGATAAATTATTAACAAAGACGCAAGAGGCTATTGATATAGATTTTACCTTTGCGTATAATGTACTAAAATAAAATGGCTTAATATATAATCAATATAAAAGAGATCAGTTCAAAAACTCCTAACGATTGCCAACCAAGTCGGTGCTGTCTTGAAAATTACGAGATTGAGTTATATCATACAACTTGTCTAATGTAAATTATAAAAATCAGACGTTTCTGGTTTTATATAAATACTCATAGAATTTTCCTCAATTATATCCTTT
>JAKAZS010000074.1 GCA_021815785.1 bacterium | reverse complement strand
ATTTAGTCTGGCTCAACCTAAAGAATGGGATTAAAGTAAAAAAAGATTGCTAAGTTCAAGAATAGACTTTTAAAAATCATATTTTCCAGTGATAATATAATTTTCGATAATAGAGGTTTTTATGAATAATATTAATGAAATTACTATTGCGCATAGTCCAGATAGTGATGATGCTTTTATGTTTTATGCTTTAGCTCATGATAAATTAAAGCTCAAGAATTTAAAAATTAATCAAGTTTTAAAAGATATCCAAAGTCTTAATGAAGAAGCTAAAATGGGCAAGTATGAAGTTTCAGCTATTTCATTTGCTGCCTACCCTTACGTAATGGATAAATACTACCTGATGCCTTGTGGAGCCAGTGTTGGTGATAAATATGGACCAATTCTGGTAGCTAAAGATGGGGTAAAATTAAATAATATAGAAAACCTTAAAATTGGGATTCCGGGCAAATTAACTACCGCATTTTTAGCTTTATCAATTTATAACCCCAATTTACAGGTTGTGGAAATGCCATTTGATAAAATTATGGCGGCTGTAGTTAACGATGAAATTGATGCTGGATTGTTAATCCATGAAGGACAGCTTACTTATCAAGATTTTAACTTGGTTAATTTATTGGATTTAGGTATGTGGTGGTATGAAGAAACAAAATTACCGCTTGTGCTTGGCGGTAATGTCATTAGAAAGGATTTAGATCCAGAATTAATTCAAGAGCTTACTTTGCTATTAAGGAATGCCATTGTATATTCCTTAACTAATCGTCAAGAAGCGTTAGACTATGCACTTACCTTTGCCCGTGATATGAATCCAGGCTTAGCGGATAAATTTGTCGGGATGTATGTAAATGACTATACTGTAGATTATGGCGATAAAGGTAGATTAGCCATTCAAACTTTATTTGAATATGCTAATGTTAAAGGATTATTTAAGCAAAAAATCGTACCTGAATTCGTTAAATTAACTGTAAAAAGCTAATTTAAAAATAATGGCGGAGCAGGAGGGACTCGAACCCCCAACCCTTTCGGGCAGCCGCTTTCAAGGCGGTGTCTTCATCCAGCCAGGTCTGCTCCAGCTTCATGAAATAAATCCAGTATGGGATTATTTTATTAGTATATTTTACACAATATTTAAAATATTATTTTAAAATACTTGATTTTATCAAATAATGTTAAAAAAACAAAGATTGGATTTATTGCTGGTTGAAAAGGGGCTATTTACTTCCCGCGAAATTGCCCAAAGTGCAATTATGCAAGGAGCTGTCATCGTTAATAATAGCAAAATTGTCAAACCTGGTTGTAAAGTGATCGATAATGCAAATATAACGATTTGCAATTGGTTTCATAAACCTAAATATGTCAGTCGTGGTGGTTATAAATTAGAAAAGGCGTTAGATTTTTTTCAGATTTCCGTTAAAGAGCGAATTTGTCTAGATATTGGTGCTTCGACTGGAGGTTTCACCGATTGCTTGTTACAGCATAAGGCCTCTAAAATTTATGCAATTGATGTTGGTTATGGTCAAATAGACTGGACTTTACGGCAAAACCCTCAAGTTGTTTTAATTGAAAGATCAAATATCCGTTATTTGAAGTCAGAAAACTTATATCAAGATGATCAAGTTGCTGATTTTGCTGTCATTGATTTGTCATTTATTTCAGTTACGAAAATAATTTCGGCTTTGCTAAATCTTTTAAATGCTGATAGTGAAATAGTTTGTTTGATAAAACCTCAGTTTGAGACATCTAAAGCCTTGGTCGAAAAAGGTGGTGTAATTCGAAAGCCATTAACTCAAATTAAGGCCATTGAAAATGTTATCGAAAAATTTAAAATCGAAAATGTCTCTTTGATTAATTTAACTTATTCACCAATCAAAGGTGGGGCAGGTAATATTGAGTTTCTGGCTCATTTTAAAACCAAGTCAATGAATGATCTGAATAGTTATCTTAGTGTTGATGCTATCGTTAAAAAAGCTCATGAAGAACTTAACGTTAAATCATGAGCTTTTAAATTGTAAATTGAGTTAATTTAATTACATCAATTTTGCTGATTCATTACCGGAATCGATTTTTTGTTCTATTGAACCATTACCAGAATTCATTTTATCGTGATTAGTAACATTGTTGTCAGTTTTTGATTTTTTAACAATGCTTCTTCTTTTTGGAGCGGCTTTTTTGGCTGGAGCTTTTTTAACAACGGCTTTTTTAGGAGCAGCTTTTCTGGCAACAACTTTTTTGGCAACGGCTTTTTTAGGAGCAGCTTTTCTAGCAGTAGCTTTTTTGGCAACGGCTTTTTTAGGAGCAGTTTTTCTGGCAGAAGCTTTTTTAGCAACTACTTTTTTAGCAACGGCTTTTTTAGCAACGGCTTTTTTAGCAACGGCTTTTTTGGGAGCAGCTTTTCTGGCAGTAGCTTTTTTGGCAACTACTTTTTTGGCAACGGCTTTTTTAGCTGGAGCTTTTTTAGCTGGAGCTTTTTTGGCAACTACTTTTTTAGTAACGGCTTTTTTAGCAGTAGCTTTTTTGGCAACGGCTTTTTTGGGAGCAGCTTTTCTGGCAGTAGCTTTTTTGGCAACTACTTTTTTGGTAACGGCTTTTTTAGCTGGAGCTTTTTTGGCAACTACTTTTTTGGCAACGGCTTTTTTAGCAGTAGCTTTTTTAGCGGTAGTTTTTTTGGCAACGGCTTTTTTAGCAGTAGCTTTTTTAGCGGTAGTTTTTTTGGCAACGGCTTTTTTGGCACTAGCTTTTTTAGCTGGAGCTGGGTTTTTTCCGCTATTGGTCATTTCTTCCATTGAGACTTCTTCAATAGAATTTTTTTGTTTTACAGCTTTGGTTTTAGTCTGTAATTTTTTTTGCATTATTTCCTCCTAAAGTTATATTATTTGGCAAAAATTTAATATTTAAAAAAAATATATACAGTTGAAATATCTGATTTGAAAAATACTTGCTTTTAAATTTATTTAAATTTGCCTTATTTCACCACAATGAATAGATTACTTACTATTTGAATAAATTGCAAGATCTAATTAATAAATTATTCTAAAATTATTTATTGGTTAAATTCGTCAGATTATAATACTTATTTTAGAAAGCAGCTAATCAAGCCATTTATAATTAAAATTCAACTTATCGATAATAGTAAAATTTTTGATTTTTTTTTTCATTTATAAAATAATATAACAACTTTGAACAATTCAACAAGAAAGATTTTTTATTTTAGCTTTAGATTTTGCAAGTCAACAATGATAATCAAGTTATTTTATGAAAATTAAAAATTGAATTTTGTTTATAAACTAATTTGACTAAAAAACATTTTAATTGGAACCATTTTAGAAAAATTGCTAAATTTATAAGTTTTTTTTACTATAAAAGTACTGATAATTAATTCAGCAATATAATTAGCCAAACTAGGTTTTACTTCTAGTAAAAATTTACCTATCGTTAAGTAAATAGGTTTTTAGAGGATTCTAAGTCTAAAATTATAAAATTTAAGTCTTGTTTTTATTTAATTAAACCTAGATAGTTTAAATTTATAATAGTTTTAAATTAAAGGTGTGCCTATAAATCCAAAAGCCGCTCGAAAAGACTCCCGTTGAATATGTCTTAATTCAGTAAAATCAATTACATCGGCATCGATTAACCGTTCGTATTCACCGGGTAATGTACATGGTGAGGGATTGCGCCCAGGATTATCAGTGCATACTGCAATTGATACTTGAGCCTTGCGACAACGACTAAAAACCAATTTTAATTCTTCAAAATCTTTTAATACACCAGTTTGTTTATAACTAGTCGGGCATACTTCAAGAGTAATTTGTTTTTTTGCTAATTCTTTAAGTAAAGCTGGTTTTACTAAAGGAATATGAATGCCGTGACCAATACGATCTAATACATTGAAGTATTGAGTGTATACATTATCAATACTCGTTTCACCTAAATGACAAGTTGTCTTTAAACCACTTGCTCTAGCTTTACCTAAAAATTTAACCCAGGTTTCCCATTTTTGTGGTTCGATTTCTGGGCCGGCTAAATCAATGCCAACAACTGGGCCGATATTTTTTACCGCGACTTTTAAGATGGCTTCATTAATTGAATTTGGTAATCTTCGATCTAAACACAATATTTGTTTTACAATAATTGGATATTCAGCTGGTCTTAAGTTAACCGTTATTACATCAATGATTTCCTGCATTTGCTTGATTCTTTGATTAACAGTTAAATTATGACTGGTACGGAAGTAAGGATTATAACGTAATTCAAGGTATTGTAAATTCTCAAATAAATAGGCGCCTCGGCATAACCGTAAGCAAAAATACGGTAAATGTTCAATACTTTGTAATTCTTCTACTAAAGTATGAATTTTAACAAATTCATCGAGGGTTCGGCATGGTCTTGTAAACCAATTGTAAAATCCATTATAATCAGGAAAATAACCTAAGATCTTATGATCCTGTCTTTGCAAAAATTTATAAATGATTCGAGGATGCAAAGCACCCCCAAGATGTCTATGTAAATCTGCATATAAACTCATTCATATTTTCCTGATTTGACAATATTTAATAATTTTAGTTTATTTACCAGCAAATCAATATGATTTATTAGTAAAATTAACGTTTATATTTATAAAATAATTAACAATTTTTTTTTAATTTAGTATTATTATTTTATTTTACCTTAAGGAGATTTGAATGATTAAACTTTCACTGAAAAAAATAAATTATCTAATGGCTATAACCCTTGTGGTTGTTAGCATAGTTAATCCCATGCTCAATTGCCATGCTCAAAGCAGTACTGTATCTACGCCACCTAAAGAAAACATTTTAGTACGTGGCTCTAAAGATGTTTGGCATGGAATTTGTTGGGGACCCAAAAAACTTTGGGATGGAACTAAATGGGTTGGCCGAAAAATTACTGGCAAAAGCGCTCCAGCATCAGCAAATAACTAATTATTTAGTTGTAAGGTCTTCTTGTACAACATCATAAGCACTTAACCAAAATGGTGGTCTTATGGTGTTGTATTGTATTTGACGTTTTAAATGTTCAAGTGTTTGACAACTGCCGACTTCTTCGAAATATGTATATAAAGCTCCTCTAGCTAAAGTAGCACCCTCTGGGCTTAGTAAAATTATATTTAAATATCCGGGATAACCTAAATCTAAATTTAAATATTTATGTTCAACTTCCAGAGGTAAACTTAGATAACTTAGCATTGGTGTATCATAGTCACGTAAATACAAGTCGATATTGCCTAAAAAATATAATTCTTTTAAACTTACTTTTTCATTTTTTATTTCTAGCGTGGCAATGTGATTAAGTTTTTCAAGAATATACATAAAATTTTCAAGCATTTGTTTATGACTGGATGGAAAATAACCAATATTTTGTAATTCATCCATGGTTTTTAAAGCATCTTTACGCATAGCTAAATAAGTATCACTAGCAGGTTCTAAAAAGTGAAATAAAATTTTATAATTGACATTACCATATGGATTAAAATTAATTTTTGGTAATGTTTTATTAACGGGTGTTGGTAAACAACTAAGATTACTATCCAGCCACATGGACATAATGCTTTCAAGCTGGCGCGTCATCCATCCGGTTGAGCCTATAACCATTTGACTGCGGGCTTTAGTTAAAGCAAAATTTGGCGCAATTAAATTATAACGCCAATCTACATATGTGTCATAAGCAATTTTTGTATTGCTTCGCTGAATATAGCCTGACTGACAAAGATCCATAAAGTTAAGCCATTTAGTTATATTGGGTGATAATTTTGGAAAAAATTGGCGTAAGATATCATTGGCGGTAAGAGCTTTAAGTGATTGTAAATATATTAATGATAGTGGAGCTGCTCCACGACTAGTATTAGATTGAACAATTTCACTGCTTACTTGTTTTAAAGCTAGATAAGATGGATCCACTAAATTAGGTAATAAGCGAAACGAAACCCGAATTGGTGAGTAATCTATTGAATTATTTAATGCCAAAATAGAGCTTGAATTTAAGCGAGTAGGTTTTTCATGTCTTATTGTTAGTAATAATTGAGTTCGAAATAGTGGATCGGATAATTTCTTTAAAAATTCATCAGGGTTGATATTTTGTCCAAAAAATTTTGTACTTAATTCATTAGGATATAATTTGTTTTGGCCTAAATTATTGAGGCTAGGAAAAATAGCACTTTGAGCCGAACTAATCCGTTTCCATAAACTAAGGCCTGATTCGGTATTTAATTTTGCATTAGCAATAGCTCTACATAACAAAATGGATCTACGAAAATTATTTACCTGTTCTTGATCACTATCTTCAATTAGAGGTAATTCGAGACAACTTATATAGTATAAACAGCGAATTAAATTATTGACACTTTTATCGCAATTGTAAAAACCAGTGGGAATTTTATTGATTTGGGCAATATTTGGATCGCTAGTGTTCGCAAATTGTTTATAGATAATGGGATCAAGAATAAATAATGCCGTTTTGATAAATTTACTATTTTCTTTGATATCTGCTTTTATATTTACATCTTCGCAAATTTTATAATCAGATTCGCTAGCTATAAGCATAGCTTTCAGACAGTTTTGCAAATCGTAGTAAAGAAAATTTTTAGCAACGTTAAAACTAATACTATTTCTAACACCCATATAACAATGCCAAATATAATCAAGGGTAATATAACTGGTTTTATTAATTTTGCGGTTGTTTTGATAAATATCACTCATTAATTTAAAATCGGTATTATTAACTACGACAAAATAACTTTTATTTAATAAAGCGATACTGCTATCAGTTAAACCTTTAATTTTCATACCTTCTAAATTAACAGCTTCTAAATATGTATAAGGATAAGAACTAGGTAGAACTAATTCATTAAAACTGGGGATTTTAGGAGGTGGCATGTGACTGCGGAAATTTTGTAAAGAATTATTTTTAGTTACATCCTTAGGCAAGGTAATGGTAGTTTTAGAATTGTCAATATATTGTTGAGCTATTACGCTGACATTATTAAATAAGCTAAAAATCAACAATAAATAAAAATATTTTTTAATTTTCCTAATCATATAAATTCACAAAACTAACTTGTAAAATACCATTTAGACAACTAATTTTATTTAATAGGTCGGCATCAAGATTTTCATCTAATTCAATAACCATCATTGCTTCTTCGCCTAAATTTTTTCGACTAACTGTCATTGAACTTATATTTTTCTGATTTTCACCTAGTATTAAAGCTACTTTAGCAACCATACCTGGTTGATCGTTATGTCGCGTAAAAAGCATATATTTAGCTGGCGCTAGATTGACATTAAATTCATTGATTTTAGTTATAACTGGTTGATCCTGGTTAAGTACTGTTCCATCAATGGAAATAAAACCAGATTTGCCATTTAAGACAATATTTAATTCGTTAAAATCATTTTCGGTATGAAAAAATTTCGAATCACGAATATTTATGCCATGCTCATTAGCTACATAAAAGGCATTAATAAAATTAAGACCTTCAACAGTGCTATTAAGAGCTCCTTTAATTGTGGCTGCCGAAAGGCTTATGGTGTCATATTTGGCAAGATTACCACTGACACTAATTTGAATTTCGCGAATTTCACTATTAATAAAAGATGCGGCAATTGAAGCCATACTTTGAGCCAATTTGATATATGGACTTAGGATTTTTAATACTTCAGGATTTAAATAAGGTAGGTTAACCGGACTTTTACTTATTCCGGTTAATAAGTATTCTTTTAATTGACAGGCTAAATCAAGAGATACATTTAATTGAGCTTCAGCTGTTGAAGCTCCTAGATGAGGCGTTAAAATAATTTGATCGTTAAATTCTAACAGTGGCGAGTCAATAGCTAAAGGCTCTTCTTCAAATACATCCAAAGCAGCTCCTTTGACTTTGCCATTTTTGATACTAAGAGCCAGAGCTCTTTCATCTATGATACCACCGCGCGAAGTATTAATAATACAGACTCCGTCTTTAAGTCTATTTAACACTGAATGATTAATTAAATTTGTCGTTTGCTTAGTTTTTGGGGTGTGAATTGTTATAAAGTCAGCTAATTTCCAGATTTGCTCTAAATCAACTAAAGTTATATTTAAATGCTTGATACTATCATTATCGATTAAAGGGTCATAAATAATAACTCGCATCCCAATGGCGCTAGCCATATTAGCTACACGACGGCCAATTTTACCAAAACCAATAATACCTAAAGTCTTATTAAATAATTCAGTGCCCAGAAATTTTGAACGTGTCCATTTCCCGTCTTTAACCGATTTATCTGCTTGAGGAATTTTACGGGCTAAACTCATCATTAAGGCAACCGTATGTTCGCTGGCACTAGCGGTATTGCCTTCAGGTGAATTTAAGACTAAAATGCCTTTTTGGGTAGCTGCCGTTACATCAATATTGTCAACACCGACACCAGCTCGGCCAATGACTTTAAGCCGAGTTGATGCGTTAATTATACTATCATCAACTTTGGCTCTTGATCTTACTAAAAGCCCATCATAATCTTTGATCGTTGCTAATAATTCATTTTGAGTAATTGTTGGTTTGTAGGTTAGATCAAGACCTTCATTTAAAATAGTTAAGCCTTCTTGACTTATTTCATCAGCAACGAGAACTTTGGGGTTGGATTTCATTTTGTTTCCTTGAATTTAACGATTGCTTAATAGCAATTTGTGGCTTACATTTTCATTTAATTCTGTTTCGGAAAAATAAATAATGTAAGGTTTAGAGCTTAGCCAATTATTTATGCCGTTATTATAGTAATTAGACATTAATTGACCTGATTGGCCTGGGGTTAAATTATAATAAATTTTATTTGAATTCGCCATATCGATCATTAAGTTAAATACTGATCCACAATTTCCCGTATAATTAAGAGCATTATTTTTTTTTGGTTTGACATTAACCATTTTAACAGAATCGTTATCAAAACCAATTGGGTAAGGTCCAAAATCTAAGAATGGTAAACTAAAATTTGCATCCTTTAATATTAATTTTTTTAAGAAGTACTGAAAAGTGACTTGGTGATTATTTTGCCAATTAAGTTTATTTAAATCACCATATTTTATTCTAAGTTTAGCCAAGGTATCTAAATAAGTAGTAAGAATATACATATTAAATGAGGTTTCTCCAGTTGGCAACCATTTTGCATCATTATTTTGAATAATTTTAGCTATACTACTTGTCCAGGATGGATATAATTCCTGATATTTAAGTGTTAACTTCGAACCAAGTTTAGGTGTAAGTAAATTATTGAGCATGGTTTGCATAAATGTTTCATAAATGCAAGCTGATGCACTATTGCCATTAATATTCCCGTTAAATGAATTGCTTAAATTTAAAGGTTCATTTAAATATTTATCTGAATAATTAGCTTCTTTAATGATGGCTTTGATTTGTTTCATAATTTTTAGAGAAACTAAATTATAAGCTGATGATTCTATTTCATTTAAAATCGGTAAACTAAATAGCCTGTCTTGATTAATATTGTTTTGAATTAATACTTGTATTGCTTTTCCTTGATTTAAATTGTTGATAACCTTTACGGGCATATTTAATAAAGCCACCAAATATTCATCATTTTGTTTAACCGGAATTTTTAGCGGACTTTGATCATTTCCATCTGCATATGAATAATTGAGTTTATCTCCTTCAATACAATTGACCATTATATTTGACGGCTCAAGATTGGCTTTGGTAAAGTAACCGGCAAGTAAAGATGTAATCTGATTATTACTTTGCGCAATTAGATATTGACGGGGTGAACCCAAATAATTATTTAGAGATTCAGTGGCCGATAATAATGTTTTGGCTAAATTTAAATTTAAATTAGTTTCCATTGCATGAGATTGCCGAAAATAATTAGGCCAGTACAAGACAACGCCAACATCTTTTTGACGACTAATAATTGGTCCGTTGCGGGTTATTTCGATCGGATAATCAATATCCTTATAAAATTTGACGGGTATTTTAGTATTTATTATTTGCGATTTTAAATAACCTTTAGGACTTAGATAGTAATTAGACAAATTTGTCGAAAATTTTTCTAAGATTAATTTTTGATTATTAATTTTTAAATCCACTTCACTAAAAGCTATGTCATTATTTCGACCAATAACTATTCCCGGAATACCTGGATATGTTGCACCGACTAATTTAGTATCAGCAGAATTTAATGAACACAGATACCATAAACTTGGATTAGTAAATGAATCATGTTTAGAACAGGCCATAAGAGCTCCGTGACTACTAGAATTTTTTCCGGCAATGGCGAATGCATGGCTGCCAAAGAGGGTTGACGGTTGATTGAAATTCGGATTGGGTTCAATGATATTATAGATTTCCGGAATAATTTTCGAATTAAGTATTTTGTTGAAGTCATTATTTTGCGATAAATTATTTTTTTGTGAATTGTCAAACAGGTCTTGGCTTAATACAGGAGATAACTTATTAGTAATTTGATTTTGCAAGTTAATGTATTCAAAATTATCGTTAGATCGATAATTCAAATATTCCATAATGGCAATTGAATCAATACCAGTCCAAGGTTGCGGATGGTAATTTAAAAATTTAAACTCAATGGGTAATTTATCAAAGTTCTTAGCTAGGTATGCATTAATACCATTGGCATAGGCATCTAGATAAATTTTATTATTAAAACTTAAATTATCGTATTCTAGTTTTGCGCTATTTTGAAAATTTAAAGCGCTACTTAATTTATCGGATGGAATTGTAACTGGACCAAGAATTTGGGATAAACGCCCGCAAGCTAATCTGCGTAAAATATCCATTTGGAACATTCGGTCGCAAGCAGTAACATAGCCTTGAGCCAGAAACATATCTTCAAGACTTTTAGCTTTTATATAAGGTATACCATTATCGTCATATTTAACAGAAACGATGCTTGACAATGCACGAATAGTTGTAACACCATCGAGTTTTGGTAATGACAAATTGGCCAGAAACCAAATATAGCTTGAACAAAATATGGTCAGTGCAAAAAAAATAATTAGCCAGAATTTTTTTTTCAAGAGTTAAATTACAAAGGGAAGATTAACGTTAGTTAAATATTTTACCTGAACTTTGATCTTACAAGTCAGCTTAAATAATTCATTCTAGATAGTAATCAAAATTTTTAATTTTAAAATTAAGGTAAATTAATAAACAATTTCAAAATTTAGCAAATAATTTTCAATCTGCTCAAATTATGTGCCCTAGATTATAAACGAAATAGCAATTTAGAAAAATCCACCCATACTTCCCATTCCGCCATAACCGCCATAACCATAGCCGCCATACATCATGGGGTACATCATTGGTGACATCATACCCATGCCCCCCATACCACCTGAACCCTTCATCATCATATACATTCCTGCGTAAGGAGCCAGTCTTAATGCTGTCATGCCAAGGCCTTTACCGATAGCACCCAAGGCTGGGTGGCCTTTACCAGTATTACCTGTTTGGTTATTGTTTTGGTTATTGTTAGCGTTACTGTTGTTATTTGTATCAAAGCCGCTTTCAACTGACTGTAATTGAGAATCTAGATAGCTTCCTGGAGCCCCATTATTCGATGGATTATTATTTTGTAATTGTTGGTTTAAAACAGCTTGTCCTTGGTAGGATTGTGAATTGTTGGGTATTGGGCCGTTATTGCCGTATTGATTGCTCTGATTGCTCTGGTTATTTTGGTTGTAAAGATTAGCGTATGGTGAAATCGGCGCTACTGGTGGCGAATTGCCATAAGTGTTTTGTGGGGAAAGCTGTCCTTGATTATTACTGCCATAAGGTAATACCGGCGAATTAGGTGGCTGGGGAATTGACTGATTATTGGCATAAGGATTCTGCGATGATTGCGGAAATTGAATATTATTGCCAGGGTTTTGCGGCATTGCATTATTCATTTGCCCATAATTATTAGGATTTTGGTTGGCATTTTGTAATGGTGATAAGCCTAAATTATTACTAGGATAATTGCCATTATTTGAATAATTCTGATTATTTTGGCTATTGCCTAAATCTAAACCCGGAACAGCCTGACCAAACACCGGTACCGTATAGGCTAAATAGCTTAAATTGGCGACTAACAAACTGATTTTAAAATGCTTGTTCATAATTTTGTACACTGGAACTAATATTATTAATATATATGCCCGGTATATTTAAATTTCAAACATTAAATTTCATTTTGTTATACGCCGAAGATTAGTGCGTTTATAAGGTATCCGAAATTTATACCTTAACAACGCATTCGCTTTCATTATGTAATACGAGAGAACTAACTTTTATTTTTTTGATTAATCGATTTTTTTAAACTTTCAACAGCAATTTTTAACTGGATATCGTTTGTTTTAGAATTATTAAGGGCTAGCGGCTCTTGTAAACTAGTCCACCATGGGCCTAAATGGTTTTGATAATCTTTATTGGTTAAATTAACTACTTCATCAGGTTTAATGCCAACTTTATTAATATCAGTTCCGTTAGGTGTTAGATATCGGGCTATCGTAATGTTAACGCCACTGCCATCTAATAAATGATAGACGCCTTGCACTAGACCTTTGCCATAAGTAGTTTCTCCAATTAATTTGGCTCGATTGTTCTCTTTTAAGGCAGCTGAAGTAATTTCCGAAGCAGAGGCGCTGCCATGATTGACCAAGATTACTAAAGGTTTAGCAAAAATAGGTTTACCATTACAAGGAGCTGTCGATTTGTAGCCATGTCTATCCACTGTAGACACAATATTACCGGTATTTAAAAATAAACTGGAAATATTAATAGCATTATTTAATAAACCACCCGGATTATCCCGTAAATCTAGAATTATTCCTTGAGCATTATTTAGTTTTAAAACGGCATTTTTCACTTCCTCATAAGCATTTGAGGATAGGAAAGAATTTAATCTGATATAGCCAATTCGACTATCCAACATTTTAACTGCGTTTACTACTTTAAAGGGAATTTCAGCACGTTCAACCATAAATTTAAGTATATCTTTTCCGCGTAAAATACCTAAATTGACTTTAGTGGAAGCTAAGCCTTTAATTAATTTAGCTGCCTGGGGTATCGACATGCCTTTAGCATCAATATCATTAATGCTGACAATTTCATCACCGCTTTTCAAACCGGCTTTTTGAGCAGGACTATGGTCTAGTGGTGAAATAATATATAAATATTGATCGGCATTTTTGCTGATTTGGACACCTATTCCACATAACTTAGCTTTTATTTGTGAGTTTTCATCGTTAAATTGTTCTTCATCAAGAAATCTTGAATAGCGGTCGCCTAAACTGAATAAAGCCGTTTCAATAGCTTTATGAGCATCTTCAAGCGTTGTGAGTTTACCTTGATATTTGTTTTTCCAATAAATCCAGGACTCGCCATTAAATGATTCGTCGTAAAATTCGTCGTTGACTAATTCCCAGGTTTTGGCGTATAAAAACTCTGGCAAAACTGGCACATTTTTGTAAAGCTCAGATTGATTAATGGTAACTGGAATTCGCGTTGAGATAAGATATTCCTTTTGGCAATGGCGATAATCTCCTAAACAGGTACTTCCTCCAATAGTTAGGCTTGACACTAGTACTAAGCCTAGAAGTAATTTAGGTAGTTGAATTTGAGGCAAGGATTTATATTTCATAATTTATTATTAAAATTAGCTCTATAGAAACAATTTACCCAAGATATTCTTTTTTAATCAAAATATGTAATTAATATTATTTTAAAGGTAAAATTTTAATTTTTAAGTTAAATTTGTGTATTCAAGTGAATATAATTATATTTTGTTGAACTTGACGACTGTAAAACTAAAATTGATTCAACCCTCAATTAGCTACAGATAAGCAATTTATCCTAAAGTTATGCATAAATCAAATTATTAGTAAAACCCTAAAATTTAAAGACAAGGTTGTAAACAGTTAAGTTGAGTTTAAAAATAAAAAATTACTTATTATGAAGGATAAAATAATGTCGGATAATCAAGTCGTAATTGGGGTATTTGGCGGAACTGGCTTTTACAGTCTCTTAGATAAATTTGAAGAATGTCTGGTCGAAACTCCGTATGGGGCACCATCAGGTAAATTAATTAAAGGCAAAATTGCTGATAAAAATGTAGTTTTTATGGCTAGGCACGGTGATAAACATGAATTGCCTCCACATAAAATAAATTATCGCGCCAATGTTT